>JBBQCU010000024.1:0-15137 GCA_038319065.1 Methylococcales bacterium | reverse complement strand
GAAACCTTCCTGCCGCGCGGGCCTCCGGGAGCGTGCTTATGAACGCCTACCTAATAACGCTGCTGAACGTTTCCGGAATAGCCAAGCGGAGCGGTAGGCTTCCTTTGGCCAGAGAGCAGGCAAAGTCTGCGTTAATACCCTGATGTCGCAGCTAGTTTGCCCATTAAATCGCGCATTACGGCCGTTC
The DNA here is from genome assembly GCA_038319065.1 of Methylococcales bacterium. Classification (GTDB taxonomy): domain Bacteria; phylum Pseudomonadota; class Gammaproteobacteria; order Methylococcales; family Methylomonadaceae; genus Methylobacter_C. Next base: position 14,950 of record JBBQCU010000024.1, on the reverse strand, counting down.
GACTTCCGGACACCCTGCCAGAAATTAGTGCGCAGGCTTTGGCGGTATGCCTTTTCCCTCTGTCAGCAGCCCACTTCGACAATGCCGCTCTGATTGAATCCCCATAGCTGCACGGCCAGTGCAGCGGTTTAGTACAACAGGATTTTTAGTCTACCGGTCGCGGTGAGAGTCCCACACACTCATCTTGCTCGGTGCGCCGCGACCGCCAGACTAAAAACCCTCTTCATTATGCATAGCTATGCATAACAGTCAGAAGACGACTTTGTGGCTCACATCCGTGCGACGGTATCAACCGATCCCGATGCAAAATGGGTGTTTGTCGACGACCAGCTCAACACACATAAGTCGGCCTCGTTGGTGCAATGCATGGCGGGGCTCTGTGACATAAAAGAAATATTGGGCGAGAAAGGCAAATCCGGCGTTTTAGAGAATATGGCTACACGAGCGGCTTTCTTGGAATGTCCTGACCATCGTTTCCGCTTTGTGTATACGCCAAAACATTGTTCATGGCTTAATCAAGTAGAAATCTGGTTTGGCATCTTGAGCCGTCGTTTGTTAAAACGCGGGAGTTTCCCATCAACCGAGGTTTTGAACCAACGTATTATGGCATTCATAGAATTTTTTAATGAGACCTTGGCAAAACCGTTTCGATTGACCTATATTGGCAAACCTCTGTTTGTTTAGGTTATCGGATGTATTTCAGAAGTTGGGTACTAGCGCCAATAACTCATTGCCTAAGCGTTCTTCGCAATCATGATCCATGGCGATACGGAGAACACCCACGGTAAATTTGTTCTACCCCACAAACCATTTGCCAGAAAGAGTTTGCTAGTCAACTCTGGACATCTCTCTGCCGTTGCTGTATAAAGTGCGTATTTGACACACTACACATAACAGCCTCTTGAATCTGCAAGCACTCCAAGTCCGTCTTCTTCGACCTGATGAAGCTGAACGCTACCAAGCGCTCATGCAGGCGTATCATTATTTAGGTTCGCTGGCCAAAATCGGTGAAACTCTCTGGTACGTCGCCACTTATCTCGGTGAGTGGGTTGCGTTGTTGAGCTTTTCCTCGGCGGCGCTGAAATGCGGCGTGCGCGATCGCTGGATCGGCTGGAATTTCCGGCGCCAGTACTCTCGTCTTAATCTACTAACCAACAACAGCCGTTTTTTAATCCTGCCGGAGTGGCATTATCCTAATTTGGCCTCAAAAACCCTCTCACTCTGCCTGAAGCGATTGTCCGGCGATTGGCAGACGCACTTTGGTCATCCCTTGTTGCTGGTAGAAACCTTCATCGATCCTGCGCGCTTTCAAGGTACCCTTTATAAAGCGTCAAACTGGCTTTATCTGGGCAATACGCGAGGCTTTAACCGTACGCGACAGGGCTACAGCACGACGGCCACAGCGCCTAAAATGCTGTTTGTTTTCCTTTTGCAAGCTGACGCGTGTACTGTGCTTGCGCGGCCCAACCTCGAATCCCCTTACCAACTCGGAACTCCAAAACTCATGTTATCCGCCGAAAAAATGCACTCGTTGTACGATTTCTTTACCGACATTCCAGACCCGCGCCGCGCTCAAGGGCGACGTCATTCATTGCCCACCGTACTGGCCATCGCTGCGGCGGCAGTGTTGTGCGGCAGGGAGGGTTATAAGGCCATATGGGATTGGGCCAGGGCGCTTGGACCCAAAGGTCGCGAACGTTTTCGCTGCCGCTACGTGAAGGGCGGTTTTCAGATACCCAGTGAATCCATCTTTCGGGATGTGCTTATCCGCGTGGCCCCGGAGCAACTCGATCGAGCCTTGCAACAGTGGCATGAAGTGCATGGACAGGACGACGAAAGCCTTGCCATTGACGGTAAAACCATGAAAAACGCCATTGATAAGGCGGGCCATCAAACCCATATCATGAGCGCCATTGGCCATCAGTCCAAGGTCTGCTACACCCAAAAAAAGTCGGTACTCTGCCCGTAGCAGGCGATAACGAGCTGCAAAAACAAACCAACGAAATCGGCATGGTCATCCCGCTATTGGATGCCATTGCTATTCAGGGCAAGACCCTCACCGTCGACGCCTTATTAACCCAGCGCAAATTCGCTGAGTATGTAATCAATCGCGAGGCCGATTATCAGTTCACCGTCAAAAATAACCAGCCCACGTTACGCGAGGATATTGCCCTGTTCTTCAAGAACCGGCAAGAACCCGATTTTATCGACATCACCCCGCCCGATCACGGCCGCATCGAAACCCGCAAAATCTGGACAACCACAGCGCTCAATCAGTACCTGGATTTCCCCCATGTCGGCCAAGCCTTCGTGATTGAACGAGAAAGCATTGACAAGAAAACAGGTGAAAGCACTCACGAAGTCGTTTACGGACTGACCAGCTGCACGCCTAAAAAGGCTAATGCCAAGAAAATCCTTCAGACCAACCGCGAACTTTGGGGCATCGAAAACAGTTGCCACTACGTGATTGATTGGAACTACAACGAAGACCGCTGCCGCATTAGGACAGGACATGGCCCCGTAAACATCACCCGGCTGCGCCGTTTCGCTGTCGGCCTCATCAAATCCAAAGGCGCCGACTGCGTGGCACAAAAAATGCGCGAGTTGGTTGGCAACACACGGTTGGTTTTCGATTACCTTAAGATGACGAAAAATTCCTGCCCTGTCACTTGCTCATGATGCGGGTTGGAGAACAAATTTACCGTGTCAATTCTTCCAAGACTTGATACTTAAAGGTGGTTTTATGCGCGTAATCACGGTCGCATTAAACTCTGTTTTACGCTGGCTGATCCCAATAACGCGCTTCAATAAAGGCACGATCAACGACATAAAGCGCATTTTTCTGGCTGGTCCACCAAGAAGCTCTCCAAACCTCTTTAACAAAACGCATTTCATCAATAGAGGTCGTTTCGGTATTCGAATCCACGGCAATACCCGCACGCTTGTCATAGGTTGTCAGGGTCATGTGACCTTTTCTATTATCGGTGTCACCTTCATGAGGATAGCAGGGCTGGTAATGACTGGATTCGTCTTGGTAGGTTGCATCCAGCGCATAAATGGGCCGAGTCCCTAACTCTTTTATACCGGCAAACCGATCGGACAGTTCGTTTCTGGCCTCAGTAACCAAGACTTGTACCGCTTCCCTTAAAATGTCAGAACGCTGTGGGTTCGCTAATGCATCAGATCAGGTTGATCAGGCTAAGGGCACCTTATCGGCATATTCATCCGTATCAAACAGGTCTTGAATCTGATCCCGCATTATTTTTTTTCCCTGTAGCCGGCGGAGGCAACCCAATAAAATAAAGAATTCAGCGGTTAGTGTAAAAAATCGTTTCCGTGAGTAGCGCACTTTGTCCAAGGCTTTTTGCATTGGGTGGAACCCTTCTTCCAAAACGGTATCAATGAGTAAAATTGCTTGTAGGGAGTCGAGTCTCTTTGCCATAAATTTTCCGTAAGTTGTTGATAATAAACAATAATAAGGCACTACATTCTCGCTAGCCTGTCAAGTTTTATTTTAAGTTATTTTTCATGCCCTTACGCCCTCCCTGCTCATCCCTGAGCGCCATATTTAACAGGTATTCTCGGCCATTAAATTTGGCTGTTTGTACTTTGCGCGGCTCCCTTGTGATTCCGGTTTCGATAGTAATTGCTACCCTGAAGATTATTGCGGACACCGTTACCCATTGGGTGAGCATTCCAAAATCCCGCTCCCCTTCGACAAGCTCAGGGCGAACGGAATTTTGGAATGCTCAACTGCAGTTTTTAGGTTCTTACACCGTGAGGGCCGTTACGCATCTGCAAAAGCAAGAACGTTTGTCGATCTCAAGGTAGCAAGGCTCCGGCCGGACCAGATGCTTAACTGAAACTGTTGACGTCTAGGAGTCAATAGGACCCGTGTAAGAGCGGTTCAGCCTGTACCGGTCATCTTATAGTTCGTATTTTTACATTTCACCGATCGGCGTAAAGCTTCGAAAGTCATAAACACTTGCCTGACCACATCTTTAAGAGCAAGGAGCATATCCAAAGGGAGCGCTTATAAACAGCCAGCGGCTCAAGTTCAGGAGGATTCCAGCAGAACGTCCCGTACCCGATTAGGAAAATCGGAAATCAAGCCAGTAACACCGGCGGCGATCAGCTGCCGCATATCGTCCTTATTGTTGCAAGTCCACACATTGACAGAGCGGCCGGATTTGCGAACATCGGTAATTCCATCCAGATTCAACACTCGGGTTCCCATTAAATCGGATTCACTATAACAATTGGGATGGTAAGCATCGGCGTCGAGTAATTGCAGGTATTCATCCAGATTCTCTAACCGGTCCCTCGTCAAAATACCGGTTGAACCGGTTTTCGTGATTTCGCGCACTTTCAATAATTGATCGTGATCAAATGATGAGATCAGGACGCGGTGTTCCAATCTCATAAATTCAACAAGATTCACGACAGCTGACGCCAACTCTTGAGAACTGTCTGGCAGCGTTTTAAGCTCAATGTTGACCATCATGCCGGCGTCCCTGGCAAACTCCAGTGTCTGTTTTAAAGTGGGAAGCCTTATCTTACCAGAGGTATAGAGCTTACGATCTTGCGGGCTAACAAACCGGGCCAATTCTTCGTCTGTCAATGTTTGTAAAAACTCCTGCCTTTGAGGGACTGGCAGCGACAGTTGCTCGATATACCATCTGCCGGCATCGAGAATGCTCAATTCATCGTAAGTAAAATCATGGACATAATAGGTGCGGCGTTCCGGAAATTTAGCTCTGACATCGGTACATCGAGTCAACTGTTCGTCGTGATGAACCACTAACTCACCGTCCTTCGACATGCGAACATCCATTTCAAACATCTGGCAACCCAGGTTTTTAGACTTCTCAAATGCTGCCAATGTATTTTCGGGCGCATAGGCACGCGCGCCCCGGTGGGCTATGTTTAGAACATCAACAGGAGATTTTCCTGGCATATGGTATAAATTCAGATCCGGCATCACTTTAATCCTGTAGATTAACAATGCTGTATTATTAAAACTATAACTAATGATAATATCAGCTGCGTGATGTCGGCAAAAGAATAAAAAGATATATGCTCCTTAACTTTTCGATGGAGAATAAACAGGGTGAATAAAATATACGACAATAAATCCGGCAGGAAATTGAGGGGCGTAAATCTGGGCGGGTGGCTGGTGCTCGAAAAATGGATGACACCCAGCCTGTTTGAGGGTCTTCAAGCGACAGATGAAACATCCTACTGCGTTGAGCTTGGCGCACGCGCTGAACAATCCCTGAAAGAGCATTGGGCTACTTTCATTACCTCAGAGGACTTTGCCTGGCTTGCCAAAACAGGAATAAATGCCGTCCGGATTCCAATTGGTCATTGGATATTCGGCCCCGGCTATCCATACCATCGAGCTTATGGTGCATCTTCGCAGCCTTTTATTGAGGGTGGCATAGAAGTCCTCGATCGTGCATTCGATTGGGCGGAAGCGTATGGTTTACATGTTCTGCTGGATTTACATGCCGCTCCCGGTTGCCAAAACGGATTTGACAACGGAGGCATTCAGAATGTTTGCGAATGGCACACAAAAGAAGAGTATATCAATTACTCATTGCACGTACTGGAACGTCTGGCCGAGCGTTACCACAGCAGATCGGCCTTGCACGCCATTGAGGTATTAAATGAACCCCGCTGGGATATCGACACGGCTTTGTTGAAAAAATATACCACAGAAGGATATCATCGGATTCGACAATACTGTCAAGCAAAAGACGTAGCCGTTGTTTTCCATGATGGCTTCCGTTCATTCCGGGAATACACAGGCTTTCTGACAGAACCGGAGTTTAGTAATGTGGTGTTGGACATACATCGTTACCAATGTTTTAAACAATCCGAGATTGCCTTGGACATTTATGGACATATGCGCTATACAGTTGTCGATTGGAAGAACGAAGCAGACGATATAATCCGTGATCTTGGCCAGTGGACTTATGTTGGTGAATGGAGTTTGGGGCTGGATTTAAAGATCACATCGCTCTGGGCAAAGGGACCTTTTAACCATGCGCTGCAAGAGATGGATGAGTTTCAAATGGCTATTGCCTATAGAGGCTATGCCGCCGCCCAACTACTGACTTTTGAAAAATATCTGGGCTGGTTTTTTTGGAGCTACAAGACCGAAACAACGCCGGCATGGTGCTTCCGCGAATGCGTCAACAGAGGGTGGTTGCCTGAGAGCTTTGATAAAAGCAGCTTCGATAGCAAGCATTTTCGTAAATCGGCAGTTATGTAGTCTGCTAAAGTGCAGACTACCAAAGAAAAGTTCGTAGACCGGGTTACGCTACGCTACCCGGCCTATCAGTCATTTTTGAGTGAAACTTTCAAGCTACGTCCTGCATTGGACGAATGCGAGGACGAGGGCATGAACGCCCTTCCATTTCAAAATGTTGTATAACTTCTTCGACAACTTCGCATAACTCACTATACAACAGCACCGGATCCTTCCCATGAATTCCAGTAATTAAATCCGGACATTTACCAATGTATATTTGATCTTCTTCACTCCACTCTACCCATTTAAGATATAGATCACTTTTTTTCATGCTTTCACCTGCTCTAAGGCTTGTTCTACTTGTTTTTCTTGATAAATCTTGGCATCTTCGCCAGTCCTTCCACTAATAGTTACTGCGCCCGAATAATTTGTGTGAACAAATTTACGGTGCGAACCTTTACCGCCAGAAATTTCATAAAACCCGGCACTTTTTAAATCTTGTATAAGCTCTCTGATTTTTCTTGGCATTTTATATAAATGAATTTAAGTCCCAAGGTCAAATTGCACAAAAGACTTTCGGTATAGCGGCTCAGTTCTCATTCAGTCCAGATGGTGACCGGGTATGCAAGCGGTCTTTCCAGCTTGATTCCAAGCTAATGACCTCATCGGTATCCATATCTGGCGACACCCTTTCCAAAATGCTAAATTGGAAATAATCAGGTTTTCGATTCCGAAGAAGTTTATTGTTTCCGTGTCCATTAGCCGCATAATTCTCCCATCGTCCAATAAGGTTCGAGTTACCGTATGCTGAGCCGACGTATGCTTTACCGTCCGAAGCGTCGAAAATGTAGTGTACACCTCTCCATTGCGACAATATCTGTTTCCAGCGGCTGGGTAATACTTTGAGCTCTTCCCAAGCGAAATTAATATCGCGCCATTGCGGCATTTGCGCATCCAGTACGCTTTCCTCGTGCACAGAAAACACTGATAAGTCGTTTTTATGTGCTCTCCGCCACCAAGAACGCTCTGGAGGCGGCCATGTAATAATCAGCTTGCCTTTCCAATGCGAATAAAAGTCAGTAAGAACAAGATCAAACCAGCGAACTGTGGGGCGGCAGTCTCGCTCAAATTCTTTAGTAAACCATCTCTTGCCTCCAAATTTCGCTATCTCCTTGTAGGCAGGTATATCCATGAAAGCTTCGCTAGTTAGGGGTTTCGAAGAATTTATAGAATATAGGCCAATGAGTACCGCCTTGTTTGGTTCGTGTCCCCAAAATGCCGCTACATACCCCTGACCCGTAAGAGATTCAAACGCATTTTCAACTTTAACCCCGCTTTGAGTTTGCTGATATGCGTTAAAAATTTCCGGCTTTTCAACAGCAAGCCAAGGGAATACTTTTTTGAGCTCTGGCTCGCGTGGGCAATGGCGACACACGATTACGCTTTCCGGGTTAATGCCCTGTTTTTGCAGCATGCCGTTAAAATTCATTTTTAATTAAAATAAATTATTTTTCCAGGATTAAGTTAACTCAAGTTCGCTTCGGGACGGGATCGAGTCCGCTGCGCCATGGCGGGTGACACATATTGCTGCCGCGCGGGTTGCAAATCCGAGCGCGGCTTTTGGATCACCGGTTTTTATGAGTTCAGCCAAAAAAAAGCCAATAAAGGTGTCGCCCGCGCCTGTTGAGTCGACAACATCAACTTTTTCCCCTGGCTGATGGAATCGGACTTGCGAACTGTAATAGGCGGCTCCTTTTTTGCCCATGGTGAGAACAATCGCCGTGTGTGGATATCGATGGTTGAAGGTCTCGTAGATACATACCGGTTGAATTTCCCCGGTCAGACTACGTGCCTCGGTCTCGTTCACTACAAGAATGTCAACTAGCTCAAGCGGATAATTTAATACTTGTGGATTCATGGGCGCGGGATTAAAAACAATCGTCATACCCTTTGCTTTTGCAGATTGGATCATACTTGGCACAGCGTTCACCTCGTTTTGAACGAGAAGATAATCATCCGGTGCAAAATCTGCAACGATGCGCTGCACATCGGATTCGCTCATGAGATGATTTGCGCCACCAACGATTACGATCGAGTTTTCTCCTGCCGCATTCACCTGAATGATGGCGTGCCCGCTTGGGCCATTGATTGTCTCTACAAATCTCGTATCCACACCCTTGTCTTCCATCAAGGTCCTCAGCCAGGTATCTTCTGCGCCAACCTTGCCGGCGTGATAGACGCAAGCTCCGGCCTGGGCGAGCGCTATGGACTGATTCAGACCCTTGCCACCGGCAAACTTTCGATACTCCAGGCAACTGACAGTCTCCCCCGTGCGCGCGAAATGTTCGACAGTATAGACATAGTCAACATTGATCGACCCGAAGTTCAACACTCTTTTCATCGTTATTCCTTAATAAAAATCAAATCCCAAACACCATGACCTAAACGTAGTCCTCGTTGCTCAAATTTAGTTAACGGGCGGTAGGCCGGACATGAACAATAGTCGTTCGTGGGACTTATATTTCTTAACCCGGAGCTTTCAGACAAAACGGCAAACATGGCTTCGGCATAATTTTCCCAATCCGTTGCGGCATGAAAATAACCCCCTGGGTTTAATTTTCTGACCAACAAGTCAACAAAACCGGGCCGCACTATACGTCTTTTATGATGTTTCTTTTTTGGCCAGGGATCGGGAAAGAACAGGTGCACACCCGCCAAACTATTATCGGCAATTTTGTGCTCCATAATGTCGATGGCATCGTGACAATAAATTCTGACGTTATTAAGATCTTGCTGGTTCAGCAGCATCAGTAAATGCCCTACACCCGGTCTATGTACCTCAATACCAATATAATCCTTATCAGGGTTAGTAGCCGCCATCCTGGCCAGACTCTCGCCATTGCCAAAACCTATTTCAACAAACAGGGGCGCGTTACGTCCGAATACCTGTGAAAAATCATAATCCGCATTAGGATTCAGGCAATATTTAGCCCAATAATTATCCAAAGCCAGTTGCTGACCCGGCGTAAGGCGGCCTTGCCGTCGAATAAAACTACGGATTCTGTGCGGAACGGTTGATTCAGAAGAGGTCATTTATATTAAAAAAACAAACCATCTATAGGTGATGACGCAGAGGCAAAACGTTTTCTGGGCATACGTCCGGCTAAAAACGCCTCCCTGCCTGCTTCAATACCTTTGCGCATTGCAGAAGCCATCAATATCGGATTTTTGGCTTCGGCTATCGCCGTATTCATTAATACGCCGGCACAACCTAACTCCATGGCAATGGCTGCATCTGATGCAGTACCTACACCTGCATCCACTAAAATAGGTACGCCGGCATTTTCGACAATGGTCAGGATATTATAAGGATTACGGATGCCCAAACCGGAGCCGATAGGGGCAGCCAAAGGCATAACCGCTATGCAACCTATATCTTCCAGTCTTTTGGCGGCAATCGGGTCATCATTGGTATAAACCATGACATCAAAGCCCTCTTTAACCAATAATTCAGCAGCAACGTAGGTTTCAGCGACGTCAGGAAACAGTGTCTTCTGATCGGCCAGTACTTCCAGTTTAACCAGTTTGTGACCGCCGAGTAATTCCCGGCCCAAGCGACAGGTCCTCACTGCATCTTCGGCAGTATAACAACCCGCCGTATTAGGCAGAATCGTGTATTTATCGGGGGAAATAACATCCAGCAAGTTGGGTTCGCCCGGGTTTTGGCCAATATTGGTGCGACGAATCGCGACAGTCACAATTTGGGCGCCACTGGCCTCAATGGCCAGACGGGTTTCTTCCATATCTTTATATTTGCCTGTGCCGACCAGTAACCGTGAATGGTAAGTGACCCCTGCAAGTACGAAGGAATCCTCCTGGCCGCCGCCAATGGCATGAACAATTTCAAGGCGGTCTTCAGCCTGTAACGTTTGGCTATCGTATTGCTGAAAGGGCAAAATTTCTTTATTCAATTCAATTGCGATTTTTTTGCCTGTCAAACCCATGTCCGCAATTACATCGGCAACACGGGTTTTTTCAGCAAATTCACGCATTTCACCGTTAATATAAACAATCATGAATTTAAGCTCCAGTAGGTGTTTACCTTTCTGCGATTTTGCACCGCTATACCAAGTTTTCGCAGCAGTGGAGCCGTATCATCCCAGGACAAACAGGCATCAGTAATACTTTGCCCGTAAGTCAATTCTTGCCCTTCAACCACATTTTGATTGCCTCCCTTGAGATGGCTTTCTATCATCACTCCCATAATCCGATGGTCGCCATTAGCTATTTGTCCGGCAACATCCTCACCGACAATCAGTTGCCGCTGACATTGTTTTAAACTGTTGGAATGACTAAAATCAATCATAATAATGGGCTTTAATTTTGCTTCAACCAGACCTTCTGCAACTTGCTCGACACTGGCCGCATCGTAATTAGGTTTGCCATTTCCGCCTCTTAAAATGATATGCACATCTTCATTGCCGGTGGTTGAGAAGATTGCCGAGTGTCCTGCTTTAGTCAGTGATAAAAAATGGTGTGGACTCTTCGCTGCTCTTATCGCATCAATGGCAATTTTTATGGTGCCATCCGTTGAGTTTTTAAAACCGATTGGACACGATACACCCGAAGCCAATTCACGGTGACCCTGGCTTTCCGTCGTTCTGGCACCAATCGCTCCCCAGGCAATCAAATCGGAAACGTATTGCGGGGTAATTAAATCCAGATATTCAGTTGCCGCCGGCATGCCGAGAGTGTTTACATCTACTAATAACTTTCTGGCAATGCGTAAACCTTTATTGATATTGAAACTGGAATCAAGATCAGGGTCATTAATTAAACCTTTCCAGCCGACTGTTGTGCGAGGTTTCTCAAAATAAACGCGCATAACAATGACCAGATCGTCTTCCAGTTCATCTTTGAGCGCTTTTAAAAGCCGGGCATATTCTAAAGCGGCAATTGGGTCATGAATAGAGCAAGGACCTACTACAACGAGCAGTCTGTCATCCAGGCCGGTTAAAATACGATGAATGTCTGCTCTTGCCTTTAGAGTAGTTTGTGCTGCCGTATCGTTAATCGGCATTTCATCGTGAACCTGAGCGGGCGGGATGACTTCCTTGATTCCACAAATTCTCAGGTCATCGGTATTATATTTAGTATGCATGATAGCTACCAAGCTGTTGCTTTCACAAAATTATCGTTAAAATTTATCATTTTAACTGTTTTCATCACCTTCTTGTTAGTTTTTGCTGGTTTATGATCTTGTTTGCCCTTTCAAGCTTCAAAAAACTGTAACTAAAGGTAACATCGGGGTCATCTTTAATATCTTCCCGCTCCACCTCGGTCCAATCATTCCAATCAATGCCGGGGAAAAATGCATCGCCCTGAAATTCTCTATTTATAATCGTGAGATAAATGGCATTAGTCATTGGTAATATGGCTTCATAAAGATCGGAGCCGCCAATAACAAAAATCTCTTCAGCGCTTTCACACCCTTTTTTCAGTGCTGTTTCAAGATTATTAAAAACCAGACACCCGTCTTGCCGGTATTCCTGGTTTTTGCTGAGAATAATATTAGTGCGGCCAGGTAACGGTTTTCCGATAGACTCGTGAGTTTTTCTACCCATTAAAATCGGCGACCCCATCGTGATTTTTTTAAACTTTTTAAGATCAGCCGATAAATGCCAGGGCATTTGATTGTTCAGGCCAATAACCCGGTTACTCGCCATCGCGACGATAAGTGATATTTTCATTTTCTTAGAAGGGGTGCTTTGCTATTCTTGACCGATTATTAAAACCGGACATCATACTATGAAAAATATTCTGGTTGTATTTACTGGAGGGACTATTGGTTCAATTGCGTCTGAAGGAACTATCAAAACGTCCAGTGCGGCCCCCTTCAAATTGATACAGCTGTTTCAACAGCATTACAAAAATCATCAACAAATCCATTTCAGCACTATTCAGCCTGTACATATTTTAAGCGAGAATCTGGCGCCTTGTGTCTGGCAAACGCTTATTGCAGCTATTGAAGCGCAGCAGCCCGATCAGTATGACGGCATTATCATGACTCACGGCACCGATACGCTTGCCTATACCGCCGCCGCATTAAGCTTTTATTTTAATGCGCTTAAAATTCCCATGCTACTGGTTTCCAGCGATTATCCTTTGGATGATCCCAGAGCAAACGGACTTGAAAACTTTACGTGTGCCGTTGAATTTATACTGCAAGATATTCAAGCGGGTGTTTTTGTTCCCTATCGTAATCAACAGCATATTACTCAAGTGCATAGAGGGCCGTGCCTGGCTTCTTCTTTACAGTTAAGTGGTGATTTTTTCAGTGTTCAGGGCAAGAGTTTTATGCAGTTTGAAAATCAGGCTTTTACGCAGTTGAATCCCTCCACAAAAACACCTCTTAGCGATAACAGCAACAAACCCTCTCTCCATCTGGAAAGGCTTGCCCAGAGCGGAGTCGAAGGGGTTGGGGTGAAGGAAATTATACAAATAAAAATCCCCTGCATAAAAGCCAATTTCTCTGATCGAATTTTAATGATGAAACCCTATCCAGGGTTGAACTATGCCCATTTTAATCTTGAAAATGCCGATGCTGTTTTACATGATTTATATCATTCAGGCACCGCGTGCGCATCGGCTCAATGGGGAAAAAATTATTCGTTACTTGAGTTTATCAAGCGCTGCGGGGAACAAAATATTAAAGTTTATCTGGCTCCGGCGATTCAATCCCTTGATGCTTACCAAAGCACACGGGCCTTAATAGAGCAGGGCGCTGAAATGATCTGGAATATGTCGATTGAAGCCGCCTACGTAAAACTGATGCTAGCTTATGGCAATTTTAGTGATGAACTGCAAAGAGGGGAGTTTATTGATCTGGATATTGCCGGGGAGCATGTTTAAGCAGTTTTGTGTTTGTGTACATCCGCGTAAATTTAAGGCGATGTCACCTTACCTAAGTCTGTTCAATATGCCGATAAGGGTTCAATGAAAAGTACATAAACATGACAGGTTTCTTTCATGGAAGCGCCTGCCCCGATCGATGAGGCATATAGGAGAACGAAACAGCGAAGCATAAGGAAATCAACTACGAATCTGTAGTTGTATTTTTACTCGCTAACTGTTCGTCATGGAAACGGATCATCAGCTTCTTGAGCTGATAACCCAGGCTTGAAGGATATCCTTTCCTTGGGGCTTATCTTCCTGATTTCCGAAGGGGTTTCTCAATATCCGCCAAGATCAATTGACAGAGTGATTTGATGGGTTTGACCGATTTTGGGTACGCCTATCGAAAGACCTCGATCAAAATCACGATTTTGGTCACGAAAAAGATGAGGTGTCGAATATTGAACTCTCTACCGATTAAAACAATGCCAAGTATTTTTGTTACAATTAAAAACAGCCATAAAACCACTAAACCACTAAACCATTAATTTTTTTGTCAAGGATGACCATGATTCAGCTATGACTGCAAACAACCCATTTCTGCCGTTCGCCTATGTCAGCAAGCTAGGCCGCAGTGATTCATTTAGCCGACATTCGGTGATCCAGAATCTGAAGGAAGGTAACTAAAGTGGAATACATAGATAGCTCAGTTGTGGCGAGGTTGATGAACCCACAACCCAAAACCATTCCCAGCAGCCTGCTATAGGCAGGCCAGTTTGACGGATTAAGTTGATACTGAAAGTGGTAACAGTCAAAAGACCTGTTTGAATTGATGCGAATTCGAGCGAGAATCGTCCCCGACTGATATAAGTGAGTCGAGGACAAAATCTCAACAACTTCGGTTATTAAACCTTTGCCTTCATTTAGTTAACATAACGATCATGCGAATCCTTCACTTCCGTGCGTTTGCCAAACAGTGCATCAGACTCGTCGAATAACAACAAGGCATCATGCTTGCCAATAGCCCCAAAAATGCGCGTGAGGTTTTTCTCTGTTTCGCCAATATATTCGCTAACCACGCCGGCCAAATCGACCCGAAGTGCATCCAAGTACTCGTTACCAACATCCAATGCCAGGATTGTGACAAGATCAAGCGACACCACAGGCCTTACCGATCCGTCACACAATCCAACCGTGACACCTTCAGTAGGCCGGACCGAACCATCGCAGAAAACCGGCGTGTTAACATCACCAATATTGGTCTTGGCGAACAGAATCTCAGCCAGGGAAATCTGGGCGTCGTTGTTGCTGTTCAACAGCTTGAAAACCTGGCTGGCGATAAAGCGAGCAGATTGTCCCTTTTCTCTCAGAACTTGCGGGGTCGCAGTACGGATTAAATTGTCCACTGCAATCTCGCCAGCTACTCGGAGGTCGGCGAATAATTTGCTCCGACCAGCCAAGGCTCTGGGGTTCAGGCTACTCTGTACCGCCGGAAGTTCGTTTTGGATGGGGTCTAAAGGAACCAATTTGAAATCATACATACCAGTAACACCGGGAACTACCGGGGTCGCGTCGATTGATATAATGGATGAACCGACTGCGTTTTGGGTTGATGTATTCACCCGAAAGCGATAACCATCTTTAATAAAATTCTCGTTATTCTCGAGTTTGAATTGGAATGCCTGCAGAGACTCCGATAGGCAATCAATTACCGGATCGCAGGGTTCTTTTGTAAGAATGTCGTAGATAATCCGGGCATTTTTAACCGTGTAACCATGGTTGGCCGCTTCTCGAACCTTC
>JBBQCU010000023.1:0-15375 GCA_038319065.1 Methylococcales bacterium | reverse complement strand
GAGGTTTGGCTGGTGTGATTTAAAAATGAATTATCTTTAAGATTGATAAAAAATTGAGCAGTGGCGGAGTTTGGATCGTTTGTGCGGGCCATCGCTAACGTGCCGCGGTTGTTGGCCAGGCCATTGTTAGCTTCGTTTTTGATAGGGGCATGAACCGCTTTTTGATTGAAGCTGGTATCAAATCCACCACCTTGAGCCATAAAATCCGGAATGATCCTGTGAAAAATAGTCCCGTTATAAAAGCCTTCGTTAACATAAGTTAAAAAATTTGCCGATGAAACAGAGGCTTTTTCAGTATTTAATTGAATAATTATTTCACCAAGATTGGTTGTTAATTTAACTTTTGTTTGTGTATCTGACATAGTGTTTTCCGTTGCAAAAGAGAGTGTTGCGGTTAAAAAAAGTATCATGGAAAGAATGAGTACGTGCATTGATTTTTCCTTACGGGTGAAGCAAATGATAGATTCTATGTGTTTTTATCTTGAAAGAGAAGTATGCGCTTGGTAAATTGTACAGTTTTGTTGCTAAGGATATCCCACAAACTGGGCTTACAAGTTAAAGCGGGACAGTTTTAAGTTGATAGGCACAAACTGTAACCTGTTTTTTCAGGTGCCCTGAGTGCGGGTATTGCCTTTCGGTATAATTTAATAATTGTATGTTGAAAATATATAACACCCTGACCCGAAAAAAAGAATTGTTCAAACCGCGCGTAGAGGGCAAAGCCGGCATGTATGTTTGTGGTATGACGGTTTATGATTTTTGTCATATCGGGCATGCTCGCGTGATGGTGGTCTTTGATACAGTCGCGCGGTATTTTCGGCATTTGGGATATGACTTGACCTATGTGCGAAATATTACCGATATTGACGACAAGATTATTCAGCGTGCCAACGAAAACGACGAAGCCTTTGGCGAATTAACCGAACGCTTTATTCACGCCATGCATGAGGATGAGCGCGCACTTTCAGTATTGCCCCCCGATATTGAACCCAGAGCAACGCAATCCATCTCCAGCATCATTGCCATGATTGAAGCATTAATTACCAACGGTTTGGCTTATATCGGCAGCAATGGCGATGTGTTTTATGCAGTAACAAAGTTTAAAAATTACGGGCAGTTATCCGGTAAGAATCCTGACGATTTACAAGCGGGTGAGCGTATTGATGTTGACCTGGCAAAACACAATCCATTGGATTTTGTATTATGGAAAATGGCAAAAGCGGGCGAGCCCGCGTGGCAATCGCCTTGGGGCATGGGTCGTCCCGGCTGGCATATCGAATGTTCAGCCATGTCCACCTGTTGTCTGGGTAATCATTTCGATATTCATGGCGGAGGCATGGATTTGCAGTTTCCGCATCATGAAAATGAAATCGCCCAGTCAGAAGGCGCAACCGGTGAGAAATTTGTTAATCTGTGGATGCACAACGGTTTTGTCCGGATTAATGAAGAAAAAATGTCCAAATCGCTAGGTAATTTCTTTACTGTGCGTGAGGTGCTGAAACAATATAAACCTGAAATAATCCGTTTTTTTATTCTCTTGAGTCATTACCGCAGTCCCTTGAATTATTCTGATGAACAATTAAATGATGCCGGCGCGGCATTAAAAAGGCTTTATACCGCTTTACGTGGCTGTGACGGCCTGGATGCCGCTATAGATTTAGATTATAAAGCCCGTTTTGAACAGGCTATGGATGATGATTTTAATACACCTGTCGCAGTGTCAGTATTGTTTGATCTGGCTAGGGAACTGAATAAAGCTAAAGAAGGAGATCAGGAAAAAACTCATGAGTTATCTGCCACCTTGAAATATTTAGGCGGTTTGTTGGGGATTTTGCAGGATGATCCGGAAAGCTTTTTAAAGGGCGGTGTTGTTATTAGCTCGGAATTAACAGGTGCCTTGATTGAACAACAAATACAAGCGCGATTGGAAGCCAAAAAAGCCAAAAACTGGGCATTAGCCGATCAAATCCGTGATGAATTAAAAGAGCAGGGGGTAATTCTGGAAGATGCGCCTAATGGCACAACCAGTTGGCGGCGGGAGTAGTTATCTAGATTTTCACAATACTCTTAATTTGATGCCTGTGGAGTTAGCATGACCCGGCAACAGTATTTTAAAAATGCCTAAATTGAAAACAGAGCCGTTAAATAATGAGCGAAATTAAAGATAAATCAATCCAAATCTTTCTTGACGAACTAGCCAGTAAATCAGCCACACCGGGTGGTGGAAGTGTCTCCGCGCTTTTGGGGGCACAGTCTGCCGCATTGACCAGCATGGTGTGTAATTTGACCCTTGGTAAGCCCAAGTACGCTGAAGTTGAAGTTGAAATGCAAATCTTGCTGCAAAAGTCAGAAGCGTTGCGTGAAAAACTGACTGGCTTAATTAAAGCCGATGTTGATATATTTAATCGTTTAATGGCCGCTTACGGCTTGCCCAAGGAAACAGACGAAGAGAAATTTGCGCGTACGGAGGCAATACAAAGCGTATTAAAAGCCGCCACTGAAGTGCCTTTGGATTGTGCACGTGCCTGTGCGGAAGCCATTGAATTAAGCCGTTGTGCTGCAAATAAAGGCAATCTTGGCGTTATCAGTGATGCAGGAGCTGCGGTAATGGCCGGTTACGGTGGCTTAAAAAGTGCCGCACTCAATGTTTACATTAATACAGGCAGTCTTAAAGATAGACAATTCGCGGAGGCCAAATTGACTGAGTTGGAAACTATTTTGAAGGATATTGATGTTGTTGTAGAAGATGTCTATCAAACAGTTAAAACCAAATTATAAGTTATTTCAGCCTTTCAATGTGTATCAATGTGGCTTTTAAAGAAGCCAATACATCTACAAACAGAAAAACCATTGAACTGAAGATAAACAAGACACTAAAGACCACAAATATAATCAAGGTCTCGTCACTGATATGCCCTAAGTATCTTGACAAGATTGATCCCAGCAAAAACACCCCGCTGCTTATTGCGCTGCATAGCAACAGGCCAAAACTCCATTTAAGTATTTGGCATCGATAGACCATCATATTGAGTTCTTTTGCAAGCTTGGTTGCCTCATGACTTTTTTGCAAGTCATCGTAGATATCTCTTACTCGGCCTATGGCATGGGTATAGCGGGCATTTAGAGTTAAGGCAAAAAGTCCGATACTGGAAAATAAGACCAAAGAACCGGTAACCAAGTGAACAATGCCATCAGTGTTGCAACTCATTAGCCCTCCTGCCCATCGATACGCGGACTGGTTAAAATCGGTGCATAGACAAACATAAATAAAGAAAATGCAGCAAGCAAGGACAGTGTTGAACCATAAATTAAAATGTTGTACCAGTTGGGCAACGCTATCGGCAATAAAACCCGTAGCAAGGACGCCAAATTAATCAATACAAACGTTATAGCAATAGCATTTGATGCTTTGAGAGCCCGGCCGGTATGACCTAATGATACTCGTGCCATCATTCCCAAAGTTAACACACCTATGCCGCCAATTGTAAACGCATGTAAAGCTAAAGATGGTAATACCAGCGAATAAGCAGATAATGCGGTTAATATAAAACCTATAATAATCCAGCCATAACCCGCATAAAGTATCCATAACAAAGGCACATACCAAATACGCGGCACATACCAGCCGGATAGCCGGGCGCTATTCACTATCACGGCGAAAATTGCCGTTAACGCTAAAAAAATCCCCGAAATAGCCCACATTTGCAAAGCAAAGACAGCCACAGCTGAACCAATTGATAGCGCATCCAAAAGCGGATTTCTAATAATCAATGTTCCAGATAAGCCCTTTTCTATGAAAAAGGGAAATACTCGTCCGGCAAGGATCAGAATCAGGATAATAATAGTCGCGACTACGAGTTGAATGCCAGTCCATGCCGTGTTTTGGGATAGCCCCAATATTTCACCATGTATCAAACCATTACCCAGCGTTAAGAGCAGTAACAGCCCGATAAAAACCAGGCTTTTGTAATGCTTGGCCTGCATAATCGGTTTGCTGATTTGATAAGCCAAAATAGGCAGGAAAGCAAAGTCAATGACGGCAATCAAGACATCCGGTAATAAACCCGCATAAAACGGCAGAATGCGGCCATACAGCCATAACAAAGCCAACCCCGCTAATTTATCGCCGGTCAATGTCGGTTTACCTGTCCAGTTTTTAACGGCCGTTAATAAAAATCCGGCAATAACGGCAACGGAATAACCCAGTAGCATTTCATGGGCATGCCAATAACTATTGACGAAATAATTATCTACAGCTAATGTGCCCTTAAAAATAGCATTCCAAAGTACGATTAAAATGAGCGCCGATAATCCGGCCAGGGCAAAGAAAACTCTAAAGCCAAGGCCAAAAAGAGGGGTATCAAAAATTTTTTGTGTGTTCATTGCGTTGTATTTTCCAGCCAGTCCAGCTCAGCATTCGAGAAGCCTGCAATTATACGCATTTCTCTATTAAAAGGGCCTTTTGGCTTTCCGCCCTGGTAATATTGCTTGATTAATTGGCGATATTTAGCTTCAGGTTCAAATCCCTGTTGCTCACAGACAAATTTGAACCAGTATGATCCGAGCGCTACATGCCCTACTTCATCGGTTAAGATGCGATTTAATAACGTTACACTGGATTTATCACCCAGTTGCTTGAATTTGGCGATGATGGCCGGCGTTACATCCAGTCCACGCGCTTCCATACAGCGTGGCACCATAGCCAATCTCGCCAGTAAATTATCAGCGGTATCTTTAGCGTGATCCCACAAGCCACTGTGTGCCGGTAAATCGCCATAATTGACATTCATTGCCAATAAATGTGTGCGGATTAATTCAAAGTGTTGTGCTTCTTCATCAGCAACCCGGAGCCAATCCTGATAAAATTGAACGGGCATACCGCGAAAACGATAAAGCATATCCCAAGCCAGATAAATCGCCACAAATTCAACATGAGCAATGGCATGAAAAAAGGCGGCTATGCCGTCAGGGGTGCCGAGTTTTCGTTTAGGCATATCGCGCGGAGACAATAATACCGGCTTATCTGGAAATATTACACGGGCAATCGGGAACACCGGTTGATCTGATACTAGGCTTAATGCGCCGTTTTCTAATGTGCGCCAGGCTTGATGGGTCAGTGCCAGTTTTTCGTCGATAATGGCGCTATGCAAACACGCTTCGGCAAATTCAAATATATTTTTCATTACAGATGGTTTGCGTATACATGATTAAAACTTTAGATTTTACATTATTGTTATTTTACTGCCTCTTCATTTACTGGCTTTCCGATCAAACATCACTCAAAGAACCTTTTGATTTTGGATTTGACACTCAGGATAAACTGTATCACGCCGGCGCCTATTCTATTATGGCGCTGTTGGCATGGCGCAGTTTTAAACACCTGGTCAGTACACCTATTATACTGGGTTTGTTCAGCATTGCCTTTTGCAGTTTATACGGCTTGTCTGATGAATGGCATCAGTCGTTTGTGGTGGGGCGAGAGTCAGATGCCGCTGATTGGGTGGCCGATACCAGCGGCTCGGTATTGGCGGTATTGTTGCTGTATAAATTACACAAGGGATTTGTGACAAAAGGGGAAAGTCACATGGCCAAGGGCTAAATCAGCTGCCTTTTGTGCCTTTCGCCTTGTATCTTTTTTCTCAGTTCGACTAAAATGCTTTTTTACATCTCACATGATACAAACCCATGTCCAAAGATATTCGCATTGAAAGATGGAGCGGAGCAGCGCTTCAACAATATATACCAGAACTCGCACGTCTTAGAATTGAAGTATTTCGTGACTTTCCCTATTTGTACGACGGGGATTACGACTATGAAAAAAAATACCTGCAAACCTATATTGACACGCCGGAAAGCGTCATTGTATTGGCATTTGATGGCGATAAAGTAGTCGGCGCCTCTACAGCCATTCCGATGAAATATGAAACGGACCCGCTTAAAAAGCCCTTTCTTGAACAGGGCTATAATCTTGATGATGTTTTTTATTGCAGTGAATCGGTTTTAAATAAGGATTATCGCGGCTTGGGCCTGGGTGTGCGTTTTTTTGAGCAAAGAGAAGCACACGCCGCAGACTTGGGTGGATTTAAACATATCACTTTCTGTTGTGTTGAACGCCCGCTTGATCACCCGCGTCGTCCTGCTAATTATCTTCCCCTGGATCAATTCTGGAACAAGCGCGGCTATTTCAAACATCCTGAACTTAAAACCACCTATTTCTGGAAAGATCTCGATGATACGGAAGAAACGCCAAAACCCATGACTTTCTGGCTTAAACATGAACGTTAAAATTGCAACGGCCCAGTACGACATCAGTTTTCTGGAGAATTGGCAGGCTTATCAACAAAAAATTGAACGCTGGGTTGCCCAGGCCACTGAACAAGATGCCAAAATCCTGGTATTTCCTGAATATTTCAGCATGGAATTGGCATCACTGTTCGGCCAGGAGATTTATTCCTCGCTAAGCAAGCAGCTGGCGGCCATGCAGTCATTACATGACGATTTTACAGGCCTCTTCAAGAATCTGGCCAGAAAATATCAGTGTATTATTCAATCCGGCACCTTTCCGGTTAGCATAGATACTGGCATCTATCGAAACCGCGCATACTTGTTTATGTCTGACGGTCACTTTGATTACCAGGATAAGCTCATGATGACCCGTTTTGAAAATGAACAATGGCTGATTAAAGGCGGCAAGGAATTAAAATGTTTTGATACTGAATACGGGAAAATTGCTATTAACATTTGTTATGACAGTGAATTTCCATTGCTGGCAAGGATGCAGGTTGAAGCCGGTTGCATGTTGATTTTAGTGCCCAGTTGTACCGATACGCTTGCTGGTTTCCATCGCGTTAAAATAGGCTGTCAGGCAAGAGCATTGGAAAACCAGTGTTATGTTGTTCAAGCGTCATTAGTCGGTGATGCGCCATGGTCTGAAGCAGTCGATGTTAATATTGGGGCGGCGGCTATTTACACACCTGTGGACAGAGGTTTTCCTGATAATGGTATTTTGTCGGAAGGCACACTCAACGAAGCACAGTGGGTAATTGCAGAGATATCAACAAATGACTGTCAAACTGTCCGGGAACAAGGCCAGAACTTTAATTACAGGGATTGGCCATTGCAAAACACCTTTGTTAATTAAACACAGACTCAAAAGAAAAACCGTGAATGTGCAAAATTTCTTTTAATTTTTTTAATCCATCCATTTGAATTTGCCTGACACGCTCTCTGGTTACCTCCATCTCTTGGGCCACCTCCTCAAGTGTTGCTTCTTCATAACCGCAAATGCCATAGCGGCGGCAGATGACTTCACGGTGTTTTTCAGGTAGTTCAAACACACA
Source organism: Methylococcales bacterium (assembly GCA_038319065.1). Lineage (GTDB taxonomy): Bacteria > Pseudomonadota > Gammaproteobacteria > Methylococcales > Methylomonadaceae > Methylobacter_C. The sequence goes on along the minus strand of JBBQCU010000023.1, from coordinate 8,035 downwards.
GGTTGTAATATTTTTTTTCATACAGTCTTCTTGTATTTGCTCATCATGACCTAAGCTCTCGGCATCGGAAATAGAATCAATCAAAGGGTTATCAATTTCCTTGGTCCCCGGCACGTCGACTGAAGTTACCCTTTCATTGAGCTTGAGCATTTTTTCAACTTTGTCTAGCGGTTTATCCATATAATCAGCTATATCCTGAGCACTAGGTTCATGCTCGAGCATTTTTGTCAAATGGCGCTGGGCCTTAAGGTAGGTATTCAATTCTTTGACAATATGAATCGGCAAACGAATGGTTCGTGTTTGATCCATTATTGCTCTTTCAATAGTCTGTCTTATCCACCAAGTCGCATAAGTTGAAAATCGGAAACCTCTTTCAGGATCAAATTTTTCAACTGCGCGGATTAAACCCAGATTACCTTCCTCGATCAAGTCCAATAAGGGTAATCCCTTGTTCAGGTAACGGTAGGAAATTTTCACTACCAGACGCAAGTTACTTTCAATCATGATCTTGCGAGCAGTTTGGTCACCTTGCAAGGCACGCGTGCCATAGAGTTTTTCCTGATCAGCAGTCAGTAATTTTGAACGGCTCAGTTCGTTCAAATAGGCGCGGGTCGCATCGAACTCGCTATTACTAATTGTTTTAGTGGATATAGCCGCCAGTTTTTCGGTAATAACGGATGCTACATCAATGTCTTCGTCAAAAAATAAATCGTCTTCAGACAGGACATCAATTTCATCGTCTGATGGTTCAATTAATGCTTCATTCATGTTAACTCCTTGGTTGATTAACAAAAGGAATGGTAATTTTAGAACTTGAATATTTCATTCCCATCCCTTAGCCTGAAAATCTAATTGTTTTTTCGGCAAAAGTTTAAGTGGATTTACCGGTTTTCCGTTTTTTCTTATTTCAAAATGCAAAGACGTTCTTTTGATTCGTACGTCGCCAACTTCTGCAATAACCTGTCCTTTTTCTACGTGTTGCCCTTCACTGACCAGCAACCGGCTATTATTGGCATAAGCGCTTAAATAAATAGCATTGTGCTTGATAATAAGCAATTTACCGAAACCAATAAGACCTTGTCCACCATAGACAACCTTTCCGGCTTCAGTCGCTTTTACCGGTTGCCCTTTCTTGCCTGCTATATCAATGCCTTTATTCCGGGTTGGAGAAAAGCCTTTTAAAACTCTTCCTTTAATTGGCCAGCCAAAGTTTAACTCTAACATCTTTTTATTATCAATTGAAGAAATTGATTTTTCTTGTTGTTTATTTGACCTTTTTGTAACTTTAAGTTTAATCTGCTGTTTTTTATGTGTGTTTTTTGCCGCAGTATTTTTTTGTTTCTTATTAGTAACCCTGTCTCCAGGATCAGGGTTGGGAAGTTTAATTTTTCTTCCCACCTCTATGTTAAAAGAGGGTGACTGCTGATCCCAGAGAGCCAGACGTTGATAACCAGTACTGGAACTTAAATCCATAGATTGAAGGGTGCGCCAATTTTTTATGACATGATATTTTTTTATGTCTCTGGTAACAACAGGGTTATCTTTATTTAAATCCGGCTTGTTGATCACAGGATTTTGTTTATCTTGGGCAAGTGCCTTATTATCATTTTTCACAGGCGCATAGAATATTTCTGTAGTACAGGTATTCAATAGTGCCAGCATCATCAGGATTAAAATAATATTCAGTTTTGAATGGCAAAAGGACATGAAAGATTATTTTTTCAATAAAATCTTTTTAGCTAAATTTATTTTCGCGGCCAAATAATCGGATCCTCCGCGGTCAGGGTGTATTTTTTGCATTAATTTGCGGTGAGCGGCAATAATTTCCTGTTCCGATGCCCCAGGTTTCAAACCTAATACCTCATAAGCCTCTTCAACTGACATTTTACCTTTAGCGCTTGAATTACTTTGCCGGTGTGATGCGTCTTGTTTTGAACCGGAAAATTTTTCCCACAACTTTCTTATGTGAGGCGCATAATGGATTAATGCCGGCATGAACCTGAATAAAGACGCAATAACTACGCCAATCAGCGCAAATAGCCAGTTTAACCGTCCGGTTGCCGTCAAATAAAGAATCGCTAAGCCAATAATACTTAAGAATAAAACTCGGGCGTACTTCGCCAATACGGTGGGAGACGCTTTTAGAAAAGCGCGTAACCCAAAATATGCAATGATGACAAGCAACAAAATCAGATAAATTCGAATCAATGTTTTCTCCAGGATTAATGATCCCCGGTCAATAATACCTTAGAATAAGCTAACCCACGATAACAGTCTGATGAATTGCTTATTATGCAACATGCTCAAGTCCCAATATTAGGTTTTGCCGCTTTTAGCGGAACGGGTAAAACCACGTTACTGACGCAAACCATCCCGGTTTTGAAGCGCCTTGGGTTGCGTATCGGTTTAATCAAACACAGTCATCATGATTTCCAAATAGATGATCCGGGAAAAGACAGTTTCCGCTTGCGGGCAGCAGGGGCATCGCCAGTTATGCTGATATCATCGCATAGACGTGCAATCATTACCGAAATCACCCCGGAACGAGAACCCCGATTGGATGAACAATTACAATTATTCGACCAATCTGAACTGGACCTGATTCTGGTTGAGGGTTTTAAAGCAGAGCCATTTCCCAAAATTGAATTGCATCGGCCTTCTCTTAACAAACCATTCCTTTATCCAAACGACCCGGACATTATTGCTATTGCTTCTGATTGCAGATTGGAAACACCAGACTATCTGACCCAACTGGATATAAATCAACCTGAAATGATAGCCGGCTTTATTTCGAATCAATTCATGAGGCATTTATGACTGATTTATGCAACCAGGAATCGAATCCTTTGCTGTCTGTCGATGCTGCATTGGAACGCATTAAAGCCGCCATACAACCGGTCGCGGGATCAGAAAAAGTCCTTTTAAAAAACGCCTTGGGTCGGGTGCTGTCAGAGTCCGTTTACTCGCCTATAAATATTCCTCATGACAGAAATGCAGCTATGGATGGCTATGCATTTTCCAGCCGGGATATTAACCCTGAACAGTCCTTTACATTGAGTCTGGCAGGGACTTCATGGGCAGGACGGCCCTTCAAGGGGCGACTGCAAGCAGGGCAATGTATCAGGATTTTTACCGGAGCGGTATTACCCGTGCAAGCTGATTCAGTTGTTATGCAGGAACACGTGCAACCCAATGGAGATAACGTACTTTTTCCAGCAAATACAGCCTCGCTACAACATATCAGGGAAGTCGGCGAAGATATAAAACAAGGGTGTTTGCTGTGTGCTCATCCAAAAAAGTTAAATGCAATCGATCTTGGACTATTGGCTTCAGCGGGTATTTATGAGCTTGCCGTTAAGCGGCTTGTAAAAATCGCTTTTTTTTCCACCGGAGACGAGCTGATAGAGCTAGGTCAACCATTGGAATCGGGAAAAATCTACGACAGCAATCGTTATACTTTAGGTGGATTACTCACCGGTGCAGGCTATAGTGTTACAGATATGGGCGTAATTGCAGATAACAAACAGTTGCTGGAGGACAGCTTTACTGAAGCGGCTCAAAACTATGATGTGATTATTAATACAGGCGGTGCGTCGGTAGGTGAAGCCGATTATGTCAAATACATACTGGATCGTTGCGGCGAAGTGAATTTCTGGAAAATTGCTATAAAACCCGGAAAACCTTTGGCATTCGGCAAAATAGGTTCATGTTATTTTTTTGGACTACCAGGTAATCCGGTGGCGGTTATTGTCACATTTCAGTACATAGTAGCGACTGCGCTTAAAAAATTGTCCGGTGCACCGGATCCGAAATCCTTGCAATTAACCGCAACTTGTACGACGCCGCTAAAAAAAGCGCCCGGCCGGCAAGAATATCAGCGAGGTATTCTCACCCAGGACGATAGTGGCGAATTATTTGTCGCATCCTCTGGCAAGCAAGGTTCTAATATACTCAGTTCTTTGAGCCGGGCTAACTGTTTTATTGTTTTACCAACTGAATGTAGAGGCATACAAGCAGGGGACAAGGTAAGAGTTGAACCTTTCCTGGACGCCGAAATATTTTAGCTACACTCAGTTTAATTGCGTCTCTAGCAAGCGTTAATGTTGGACTCAATGCATTAAGTATTGCTATGATCACTTTCGTGATCAGATTCGGCTCAATACTGTGATGAATGCCACTGTGTTCCTCCTTCTCTGTTCATTCATTTTTGAATTTTTTATTAAAGAATCACTTTAGCTTTTTGGCGAAAGTATTAATTAAACTGTGGAGATATTTATGCACAATGTCACGTTGATAAAAGGTGATGGTATTGGCCCTTCGATTATGGATGAGGCTGTAAAAGTTATTGACGCGTCAGGCGTAAAAATTCACTGGGAGGAAGACTATGCCGGTTTGGCTGCTTTTGAAAAATTTGGAACCCCGCTGCCTGATGAAACCATGACATCGTTTGATAAAACCCGTTTAGCTTTTAAAGGGCCCTTGACGACCGTTGTCGGTACTGGGTTTAGAAGTATTAACGTGGCACTGCGGCAGAAATACGAGCTATATGCCAATGTACGTCCTGCTAAAAGCTGGGCGGGGATAAAAACGCGTTATGAAGATGTGGATATCGTGATTGTCAGGGAAAATACCGAAGGACTCTACGCCGGGCTTGAGCATTATCTGACGCCCAAAAAAGATATTGCCGAAAGTTTGGCTGTGGTTACCCGAAGCGCGTCACAACGTGTTATCGACTATGCATTCAAATACGCTCAGGATAATGATCGTAAAAAAGTAACCGTCTGTCATAAAGCCAATATTTTAAAATACACCCAAGGTTTGTTTCTGGATGTTGCCAGAGAGACGGCCGAGCGTTATCCCGATATTCAGTTTGACGAAAAAATCGTTGATGCCGCATGTATGCACATGGTGATGAATCCGCAGCAGTTTGATGTCGTCGTCTGCACCAACATGTTTGGTGATATTTTATCCGATTTGACGGCGGGTCTGGTCGGCGGGTTGGGCCTGATTCCAGGCGCAAATATAGGCGATGATGCGGCCCTGTTTGAAGCCGTACACGGCAGTGCGCCGGATATAGCCGGAAAAAACCTGGCCAATCCGATTGCAGTTATCATGGCCGGTGTCATGATGTTGAATCATATTGGCGAAACTGAAGCCGCAGAGCGCGTTAAAAATGCGGTTGAAAAAGTGGTGAATGAGGGCAAGTTCGTTACGCCTGATCTTAATCCGCATTCTAAAGCAGGCACGATTGAAATGGGTAATGCGATTGTTGAGGCAATGAAGTAACACGGCACAAAGTTGCTTAAAGCCAGCACCGTCATACTGGCATGGATGCCAGTATCCAGTCACATGAATGTGAATGTATTTCACACGCACGAATCTCAAGACTTACGTAAGAGTCCAGAAAACGCTTCAGCGGGTAAAGCCCGGCTATACAGATAACCCTGATAACTATCACAGCCTTTCGCTTTCAGGAATGTCAGTTGTTCAGGTGTTTCCACTCCTTCAGCCGAAACTTTAAAGCCCAGGGTATGGGCCATAGCGATAATAGTCGCAGTGATTTCCATGTCGCCTTGCAGAAACGGAATGTCGTAGATAAAGTTCTTGTCGATTCTCAATACGTCCAACGGGAAATATTTGAGATAGGCCAGGGACGAATAACCTGTGCCGAAATCGTCAATAGCCAGACGAATTCCCTGGACACGCAAATCATTCAAAATAGCCATCGCTTTGTCCTGATTCTCCATCAATCCACTTTCGGTTATTTCCAATGCCAGATGCCTGGCAGGATAACCCGTTTCGCTCAGTACTTTAGCAACTAAAGCGTTAATGTCCTGGCGACGGAATTGGCGAGGGGAAACATTGACGGATAAAGTTAATGCCGAGAAACCATCATCAAGCCACTGCCGTCCTTGACGGCAGGTTTCTCGCAACACCCAGGCTCCAATGGCTATAATCAAGTCGGTTTCCTCGGCGATGGGAATGAAGTGTCCTGGAAAAATCAATCCTTCCGTTGGATTTTGCCAACGTACCAGGGCTTCGGCACCGACAATTAGGCCGCTGGCAATATCTATCTGCGGCTGGAAGAATACCCGCAATTCCTGTTGGGCAATTGCCAGTCTCAGCCGCGTTTCCAGAATAATTCGTTCACGGGCGGCGAGCGTAAGTTCTTCGGAAAAATAGGCGAAGCAACCGCGCCCCTGGTCTTTAGCTTGATACAATGCCTTGTCGGCGCTATTCATTAGTAATTCAGGGGTGTCGCCGTGTTGCGGATACAAACTGATACCAATACTGACACCTATTCTCACATCATCATTGTCAATTAGCTGGAAGGGTTTACTCAAATCGGCAACGATGTCTTTGGCTATCCGTGCAGCATTTTCCGGGTGAGTCATGTCTTCCAGCAGTACGATAAATTCATCGCCACCCAATCGTGCGACCACATCCACTTCGCGTAGCCTTGCTGTGATGCGCTGGGCTACTTGTTGCAGTAGCTCGTCGCCGGCCGAATGTCCCAGATTGTCATTAACCTCTTTAAAACGATCCAGGTCTAGCATCAGCAGTGCCAGTTGCTTGCATTCACGTCGTTCTAAGTCAATACTGTGTTTCAGTCGCTCCAGCAGCAGACGCCTGTTGGGAAGCCGGGTAAGCGGATCATAGAAGGCAAGTTGTTTGATTTTTTCTTCAGCCGCCTTGCGCTCTGTGATATCACTAAGCGTAGCGACGTAGTGAGTAGCTTCACCATCAACGCCCTTAACTACAGTAATAGTAAGCCATTCGGGATAGACCTCACCATTTTTGCGCCGGTTCCAGATTTCTCCTTGCCATGCTCCGATATGATATATGCTATCCCACAAAGCTGTGTAAAAGTCCTTATTCTGGCGCCCTGAACTGAGCAAGTGTTCGGGTGTTTGGCCTACTGCTTCATTTGCTGTATAGCCGGTTATATTGATAAATGCCTGGTTGACCTTGACAATGACTTTCTCAGTATTAGTGACAAATATGCCCTCCTGAGACTCGAAGGCGGCAGCTGCGATGCGAAGCTCCTCCTCGGCAGCCTTGCGCTCGGTGATATCTGCATGTGTTCCGCTTATCCGGATGGGTCGTCCGTCCTGATCTCGCTGCACTACTTTTGCATGATCAAGAATCCATCTTAAACTGCCATTCTTGTGTATCATACGGTATTCAATTTTGTGTATTGACGAACGTCCATCGAGAACATCATGAATTGACCGCCATGCCTTTTCCCGGTCATCAGCATAAATAAAATCCGTCCATTGCTGGGTCGTGTGTTTTATCTCTTCATGGCTATAGCCAAGGATTGCCGCCCAGACAGGATCCCGTTCCACCTCATTGGTATCGATTTTCCAATCCCAAAACCCAAGATCACTACCTTCCAAAACAAATCTCAAGCGTTCTTCACTTTCCAGTAAAGCAGTATCTGCCCTTTTATGTTCAATACCCAGTTGAGCTAGAATCGCATAGTTTTCAATCAAAGTAATTTCTTCATCCGATGGTCGTGCCGGCTGTCTATGATGGATCGCAAATGTCCCAAGCACCTTGCCCTCGCTATTATTGATGGGTTGCGACCAGCAGGATTGGATATCCGCCAGCCTTGCCAGATCACGAAACGATTTCCAATAAGGATGTTGTTGTACGTCTTCAACGATGATGCGTTCATTGCGATACGCTGCCGTTCCACAAGAACCAATGCCATCACCAATGGACATACCGTTTTCCGCCTGATTATAAAAGTCCGGTAAATTGGGTCCTGCGCCAAGCACTAAATGTTTGCCTTCATTATCCACAAGTAAAATAGAGCACAACATTAAGGGATGCAACGCTTCAATTTGCCGAACCAGTTCATCCAGTAGTTTGGGTAACTCAATTCCCTGATTGATTTGCTGGAGAATTTGATTGTGCAATGCCATTTCATTGGTGCGATTAATCAGCTGTTTTTCTATCGCAATACGCCGGCTATTTTCTCTTTTTATCGATTGATAGGCAGCGTAAAGAATTAATGCAATAAAACTGA
>JBBQCU010000022.1:0-15487 GCA_038319065.1 Methylococcales bacterium | reverse complement strand
GGCAGGTAACGGACTGTGCAGTTGCAAGGGGATAAATCCGTTAAGCAGTGGATAAGCCAGCTTGACTTCCCGCAGTTCACCCGAAACATCAAGCTCCAGACGGGTTAATACCTGCAAGGGAACTTCATCAATAATTTTTCGAAAGACCTGAATATCAAGATTGTTTTGCATGTTTTCAGGTTTGTTTTGACCGCTCTCACTTTCCTTTAACCAGAGTTGTCCGTCTTTGATAGTAGGCAGCGGTATACTTAAGCCATTGACCGTCAGGCTAATCAAGCCGGTATCGCCGGGTATCATCAAGTTATCCGGAATAACATCCCACAGGAACTCCCCTTTAATCAGATACTTTGCCAAACGATCAGGGCCGGCCGTGAGTTTAATCGAAGGAATTCCATTTTTATCCATAACCAGTGCAGGCTTACCATTAACAGTGACATCAAGCGGCCAATGCTTCTTATCGCCCGGCAAACTCACCCAGCTGTCTTTATAGACTTCCCAGCTAATTGAAAATATGCCCTTTCCAGGTGCCAGCTCCAGAGTTAATTGGGTCGGCCAAGTGCAGCGTTTTTGTTCATAGCTGTTATACAGAAATGGGCAGGCGAGTTCCGGATTATCCTGCACTACCCAGCTTATCCAGGGTTTTAGCGGTTCAGGTACTTTTTCGGGGGTTAACGGTTTGGCTTGCGTGAATGAAGCAAAAAATAATGTGTTTAAAATTAATAACCAGACTAACCGATTCATCCCGCGCTCCTGATGATTTGTAGGTGCACCCCTTGTGGGGGGGCTGTTTGATAGTATGCAAGTGGATTTAGGGTACCCACGAGGGATACCCCTACAACTCTTCCTGCAAGCGTTGATATATACCGCCAAAACTCCCATTACTCATTAATACAAAATGTCCGCCTGACTGTGCTTCAATTTTGAGTTTGGCGATGATATCGTCCAGTGTCTTACAGATTTCAATATTGTCGGCATAGTTAAGCAGTTTGCTTAAATCCCAATCCAGAGTTTGCGGTTGATAAATAATCGCCAAATCGGCATCACCAAGCGATTTTGCCAGCGTTTCTGTGTGCACCCCCAAACGCATGGTATTCGATCTGGGCTCTACTATGGCGATAATGCGTTCCTGTCCCACCTGTTTACGCAAACCATCCAGCGTCGTTGCAATCGCTGTCGGGTGATGAGCAAAATCATCGTATAGCGTCACGCCATTTATCCTGGCAATCACTTCCATGCGCCGTTTAACATTTATAAATTGACCCAAAGCGGCAATCGCATCCCGTGGCAAAATGCCGACATGGTTTGCAGCAACAATGGCGGACAAAGCGTTGTAAACATTATGCTCACCCGTTAAGGGCCAATCGACTATGCCTTGCTCATTATTTTCAAACAATACCGAGAATTGGCTGCCATCGGCCTTGATTAATTTTGCATTCCATAGTGCGTTTCCATTAATCGAGGTTTTTGCAACCGGAGTCCAGCACCCCATAGCCAGGACTTCATTGATATTAGCATCACACTCAGGGCTGATAATTAAACCTTCGCCTGGAATTGTTCTGACCAGATGATGGAATTGCCGTTTTATAGCATCCAGATCAGGAAAAATATCGGCATGATCGAATTCCAGATTATTAAGTATGGCCGTACGCGGCCGATAATGAACAAACTTTGAGCGCTTATCAAAAAAAGCGGAATCATATTCATCGGCTTCAATCACAAAAAAGCCTGACTTATTTTCCGGCCCACCCGCTAAACGCGCCGAAATGCCAAAGTTTAACGGAATACCGCCGATTAAAAATCCCGGATTAAAGCCCTGATGCTCAAGGATCCAGCTCAGCATACTGGATGTAGTGGTTTTGCCGTGGGTCCCGGCAACGCCCAAGACCCATTTATCTTGCAACACATGTTCCGCCAGCCACTGCGGACCTGATACATAATTCAGGCCTTTATTCAGTACTGCTTCAACTTCCGGATTGCCACGTGACAAAGCATTGCCGATAATAACCAGATCAGGATCGCCATCCAGGTTTTCAGCTCGATAGCCGTCCATCAATTGAATGCCTTGTTGTTGTAATTGTGTACTCATGGGCGGGTACACGTTTTGGTCGGATCCACTGACCTGATAACCCAGTTGCCTTGCAATCACTGCAAGCCCGCCCATAAAAGTGCCGCAAATACCTAAGATGTGAATATGCAATGTCGTGTCCTAATAATTGTAAAAGAGAATAAGTTTTTCATCGGCTGTTTAGTAATATGAAATAGTTACTTGCGTTTAACGATAAGTTACGATGAAATAATCAGCAAATAATCCATATATGATCTAATAATGAACGAAAAAAACAAAATTTTAGTTGAAGCTACGCCCCATTTCATAGCAGAGCAATCTGCTCCTGAACAGGGTCGTTATGTGTTTGCCTACACCGTCACTATCACTAATGAAGGTACTATCCCGGCAAAACTGTTAAATCGCCATTGGTTAATTACCGACTCCAATGGCAAGATTCAGGAGGTCAGAGGTGATGGTGTGATTGGCGAACAGCCTTATCTTAAGCCTGGAGAAATGTTTCGTTACACCAGTGGAGCAATACTTGAAACCCCTGTTGGCACTATGCAAGGCCAATATACTATGCGTTCGGATGAGGGTGATAATTTTAATGCCCAAATCCCCCAATTTACTTTATCCATTCCAAGAACACTGCATTAGTTAAATGTCTATTTACGCTATTGGTGATATACAAGGCTGCTTTGATGAATTATTAAAACTCCTTGATACCATTTCTTTTAATGAAAATACTGATCAACTGTGGTTTGCAGGTGACCTGGTTAATCGTGGGCCCAAGTCCCTGGAGACCCTGCGTTTTGTTAAGTCGCTAGGCAACTCGGCCGTTACTGTACTCGGTAACCATGATATGCACTTGCTTGCCGCATCGTGTTTGCAAAAAGTTGCCAATAAAAAAGACGCGCTGAGTAATGTGCTTGAAGCGCCTGACCGGGATGAATTAATTCACTGGCTAAGACATCGGCCGCTGTTTCATTATAACGATGATTTCTGTTTGCTACATGCCGGCTTGCCGCCTCAATGGGATTTTAAAAAAACCCAAAAAATGGCATTAATAGCAGAACAGGCCTTAAAGGGTCCTGATTATCAGGATTTTTTAAAACAAATGTACGGAAATAAGCCCAATATCTGGTCAGCCAGCTTAAAAGGCGTATCAAGGTTGCGTTTTATCATTAACTGTTTTACGCGTATGCGTTATTGTGATGTTAATGGCCGACTGGATTTTGCCAACACCGGACCCTTAGGTTCTCAACCCAAAAACCTGATGCCGTGGTTTGAGGTGCCAAAACGTAAAAACGCCGATATGCGCGTTATCTTCGGACACTGGTCTACATTGGGTTATTATGAGGGGCCGAATTGTTATGCCATCGATACCGGTTGTTTGTGGGGTGGACAACTGACGGCCTTAAAACTGGGCGACCCTGTGCAGCGAATGAGCATTGATTGCCCAGGCGCTAAAAAACCTAACAAAACTTATTATGTTGCTGCTGAACTTGCACTTGAAGAGGAGGGAACTGCTTGAATTTTAAGATGGTTGATGCTTTTCAGGTTTTTAAAACCTGAAAGGTCTAACGTAACTACCTGTCCATAATGCAGAGGGTTTTTAGTCTGGCGGTCGCGGTGTACGGAGCAAAATGAGTGTGTGGGACTCTCATGAGGAACTAACGATTCTTTTTCAGGAACTTTACCATGGTTATAGCAGATGAAATACAGCAACTCCACGCAGACATGCGCCAATGGCGCCAGCATCTTCACCAGTTTCCTGAAACCGCTTTTGAAGAAACTGAAACTGCAAAATTTATCGCTGATAAACTGACAAGTTTTGGACTGGAAGTTCATCAGGGGCTAGGAAAGACCGGTATTGTTGCGACGCTTTCAGCGGGAAACAGTGACCATAAAATTGCCTTGCGTGCCGATATGGATGCTTTGTTCATACAGGAACAGAATACGTTTGCTTACCGGTCGCGCCACGATGGCAAAATGCATGCTTGTGGTCATGACGGCCATTCGGCGATGTTGCTGGGCGCAGCCAGGTATTTATCTGAAAACCGCAATTTCAATGGGACTGTTTATTTTATTTTTCAGCCTGCCGAGGAGGGCCGTGCCGGTGCCCGGCAGATGATAGATGACGGGTTATTTGAACAGTTTCCGGCGGATTGTGTTTTTGGACTGCACAATTTTCCGGATATTCCCTTAGGCCATTTTGCCGTTAAACCAGGCGCAATGATGGCCTCATTTGATTGTTTTGAAATCACTGTTACCGGGCAGGCGACCCATGCGGCCATGCCGCATTTGGGCAATGATGCCATTGTTGCCTCGGCTCAACTGATCAATGCCTTGCAAACCATCGTCAGTCGAACCATTAATCCGGCTGATCCTGCGGTAGTCAGTATTACCCAGATTCATGCAGGAAATACCTGGAATGCCATACCCGAATCAGTCGTGTTAAGAGGCACTTTCAGATGTTTTAGCAACTCGGTCCAAATAACCATTGCCAATAAAATTACCCAATTGGTTAACAGCATCTGCGGTGGTTTTGACGTTAGCGCAGACATCCGGTTTAACCCGGAAAATGCGGGTTATCCGGTCACGTTTAATTCGGGAGCGGAAACGGCTATTGCCCTGAAAGCGGCACAAGCGGTAGCCGGGGAGGGCGGTGTTAATCAACAGCCAATACCCAGCATGGGTTCAGAAGATTTTGCCTTCATGCTGCAAGAAAAGCCTGGCTGCTATATTTGGATAGGTAACGGCCCTTCTGAAAACAGTTGTTTACTGCACAATCCGCATTATGATTTTAACGATGCGATATTGCCGGTTGGTGCGGCCTATTGGGTCAAGCTGGTTGAAATGAAGCTCAAGGCTTAAAGTGTTGGAAGCACTTGAGTTAAGATCCAGAAAAACAAGCACTGGGTTTGCAAATCCTCTGCCGGCTCAAGTAAATCCTGGTATTCTTCATATCTGCACAGGTAACTCAATGCTCTTTTTTCACATTCTCTTCCAGTTCTCAGTATTATCTGATTAGGCACATAATACAGGTAAGAGCAAGCACTGCGTAAATACAAGCATACAGAAGTCTATCAAAGGCTTGGTTTGGGCAATGCCTTCAATTAATGCTGTTAAAAATAACTCAACCTGTTTAAAGTGCCTAATCAAACAGTATTATATTGATTATTTTAATCACTCAACCTGAGCCATGGCAAATTCCCCCTCCGAACTTTTTATAGTCGATAACAGTGATTCCGACTGGAAAGTCCGCTCATATCTATCGGAATGGTGTCAACTATCGAAGTCGATGGACATCGCTACCGGTTATTTCGAAATCGGCGCACTGTTGTGTCTAAATGAGGCATGGCAATCCGTTGATCATATTCGTATCTTGATGGGCGACGAAGTTTCATACCGGACCAAACGGGCTTTTACTGACGGTTTGCGGAAAGTCCACGAGCGCCTCGATAAAAGTGTTGAAACAGAAAAAATTCAAAACGATTTCCTGCGAGGCGTTCCCGCTATTGTCGAAGCGATTCATAACGGCAAAATTCAATTCCGCGTATACCGAAAAGATAAATTCCATGCCAAAGCTTACATTACCCACGGACGCGCCGCCGTAGTGGGTTCATTTGCTTTGGTTGGCTCTTCCAATCTGACGTATCCAGGATTGAACGATAACGTCGAACTGAATATCCAGGTCACCGGTTCGCCGGTCGGGATATTGCAAGAATGGTATGAAAGACACTGGGTTGAAGCCGAAGACATTACCCCCGATATTTTGCAAACTCTGGAACGACACACTCGCGAATACACACCGTTCGAAATTTGGTTCAAAGCACTCGACGAATTCCTCAAAGGACGTGAATTAACTCCAGACCTATGGGATACACACGAATCCAGAATCTTCAAATTGCTCGATAAATATCAACAAGACGCCTATCGAAATCTTATCCAAATCGCGAATACCAACACCGGAGCTTTTCTATGCGACGGCGTTGGCTTGGGCAAAACCTATGTCGGATTGATGTTGTTGGAACGCATGATCGTCAGGGAAGGCAAGCGGGTGGTATTGTTCGCGCCGAAAGCCGCCCGCGAAGATGTTTGGGAACGGGTCATTCACCGCCATTTGCCTAATCTCAATAGCGGGTTTGTAAATTTTCTTCTATTTAATCACACCGATTTGCAACGGAAAGGGAAATGGCCTCGGGATATGGAATTAACGCTGAAAGATGCTGATGTGGTCATCATCGACGAAGCACACCATTTCAGAAATACAGGAATCAAGGGCGAAGGCATCAAGGAACCCTCGCGGTATCGAAAATTACAGCACTATTTGCATTCGGGAGACCGTCCAAAGCAAATCTATTTTCTCACTGCAACGCCGGTCAATAACTCGATACATGATTTCCGGCGCATGATCGAACTATTCACCAACGGCAATGAACAATACTTCGCTTCAACCTTGGGCATTCACAGCCTGCGCGCCCATTTTATACAGCTGGAAAAGCGCATCCTTGGCCCCAAGGTACCTGGTGCTCAACCGGAATTGGAATTTGGGCCGGAAATTTTGGAAGCCGAAAAAACGCTCAGAAGTGACCTTGTGTTCGACGCACTTGTCGTGCAGCGCAGCCGCACCTATGTCAAGGAAAGCCAACGGCAACAAGGAGCAAGCGAAGCATTGTTTCCTGAAAGGGAGCCACCGAAAGTCGCCGCCTACAACCTCAAAGCCACCTACGGAAAACTGCTGGATAGCGTAGCCAAGGCGTTCAGCAAAGACAAACCGCTGTTCGTCCTGAGTATTTATTACCCTTTGGCCTATTGGAAAGGCGATAAGGATGACCCTGCTTATCAATCTTTCGATGAAGGCCGTCAAAAACAGGTTGTCACGCTAATTCGCACCTTGTTCCTGAAACGCTTCGAGAGTTCGTCCAAAGCGTTCGAAGGATCGTGCTGGCGATTGTTACAAAAGTTGTTTGCCTGGGTAACGGTTCACGCGGAATCTGAACACGACTTGCGCCGCCTGGAGCGCTGGAAAATCAAGAACGCCGAAATCATCGGTTATGTGCAAGCGCATCAGTACGAACTATGGCCCGATGAAGCGGAAGAAGACGAGGCAGAGGAGTTCCTGACCGAAGACATACTCAACGCCATCGAAAAGTTAAACCCTGAAGAGTTCGATATTGGTGAAATCATGGACGATACCTTCGACGACATGAACCAACTTACCGAATTTCTCGGCTTGCTGTCGGAAGTCAAACCGGAACGCGACGACAAACTAAAGGCTTTGATCAAATTATTGAAAACGGATCGGGTACTAAAAAAGCAAAAACTGATTTTGTTTACCGAGTTTGCCGATACCGCCCGCTATTTGGAACGAGAATTAAATCGGGCAAACTTAACCGGCATTCACCGTATCGACGGCGGCAGTTCGCAAAAACAGCGTAGCGATGTTATCCGGCGCTTCTCGCCTTATTACAACGAATCCAATTCCGCCGAACTGGCGGCGGAAAACAAGGAAGAAATCCGCATTTTCATTACCACCGACGTGTTGTCGGAAGGCTTGAACCTCCAAGACGCTACACGGCTCATCAATTACGACCTGCATTGGAACCCGGTGCGGCTGATGCAGCGTATCGGCCGTGTGGACCGGCGCATGAATCCCGAAACCGAAGCGCGCCTGCTGGCCGATCATCCCGAACTGAAAGGCCAGCGTGGCTGTATTGCGTTCTGGAATTTCCTGCCGCCCGGCGAACTGGACGAATTGCTGCGCCTGTTCCAGAGGGTGACGAGCAAAACCCTGGTAATTTCCCGGACGCTGGGCATCGAAGGCCGCAAACTGCTGACCCCGGATGACGAATTCGAACCGGTTAAGGAACTAAACGAACAATGTGACGGCAACCTGTCCGATTCAGAAAACCTACGCCTGGAATATAACCAGCTGTTACAAGACCATCCTGAACTGGCCGCCAAATTACCAGGAATGCCGCTGAAAGTTTTTTCCGGCAAGGTATCGCCGCAAGCGAACGCCCGCGCCTTATTCTTCTGCTATCGGATTCCCCGGCCGGATTCGGCTCTGGTGGAAACGGATTCCGGCGAACCGCGTTGGTCGGACGCCGCGGGGCTTACGGTTTGGGTCTGTTATGATCTGGACGGAAAGCGTCTACTGACCGAACCCGGTGCCATTGCCCGGATGATTCGTTCCGAGCCGGACACCACGCGCCATTGCTCTATCGAACAAGCCGCGCTTATGGACTTACGCAAAAAAGCCGAGAAACAGCTTACCACCGAATATCTAAAGCCACTGCAAGCGCCGTTAGGGGTTGCGCCAATTCTCAAATGCTGGCTGGAACTCAATTAGGAACAAATAAAATAAATGGGCAAGTACACGAAACTGATGCAGCATATTTTGAGCGGCCGGGCGGACGGCAATATCGCCTTTGCCGAACTTTGCCACCTGTTGCTTCGCCTCGGTTTCGACGAACGTATTCGCGGCGATCACCATATCTTTACCAAACCGGGAATCGAAGAAATCCTGAATTTACAACCCAAAGGTTCGATGGCGAAACCTTACCAAGTCAAGCAAGTGAGAAATCTACTTCTCCGTTACAAATTGGAGGCTAATCATGGCGAATAAATACGAAATCATCATCTATTGGAGCGAAGAGGATCAGGCTTTCCTTGCCGAAGCTCCGGAACTGCCGGGCTGCATGGCTGACGGTCCAACATATCGAGAAGCTCTTGCCAATCTGGAAACGGTCATGGCGGAATGGATGGACACCGCCGAATCGTTGGGCAGGCCCATTCCCGTTCCGCGTGGTCGTCTGATGTACGCCTAATGCTACTATGTCAGATTAAAGGAAAGCTCGTCATACCCGCCGGGATGCGGGTATCCAGTGCCATGGATAGTAAGCTTAATCCATCCTTGGAGCCTGGATTCCGGCACAAATCTGTCTGGAATAGATTTGCATTAACCCGAAGGGTGTCAGGCAGGATAGCCTGACATGAATCCATGCCGGAATGACGATCTTGGATTGTGTGATTATGTAATCTGACAAAGTAGAACTAATGCCGTTTTTATTCCACTCCATTCAAGGAACACAAGATGTCCCGCACTGCCGATAATCTCCGCACCATTTGCAACTTCGAGGATTTAATTCGCTATCTCGAAGACGAACTCGATTGGCCCTTGCAGGAATACGGCTTCGAGGAACTGACTTTCGAATACGCGCCGGAAGAACTTGGCATCAAGGCAGAGGACGCGGCGAAAATCGGCCGGATTCACCAGCTAAGGCCGCTGTATAGCGGCCAGCCTTGGGGTATTTTCTTCGTCGAATTCGAAAACAAAAAACTTCCGGTGGTTGTGCTGCGGCGAATTTTGAGCCATTTGGTAGTCAAGAAGCGCACCGCGGCCAACAAGAGTTCGGCAGCGGCTTGGGATACACAAGACCTGTTGTTCATTTCCGCTTTTGGCGATACCGCTAACGAGGAGCGGGAAATCGCCTTTGCACATTTTCACCAGGAGCCTGGTGATTTGCCCACTTTACGGGTATTGGGTTGGGACGGCGCGGATACGCCGCTCAAATTGGCGCATCTGGACAAAGTGCTGCATGAAAAGCTACGCTGGCCGGACAAACCGAGTGATCAACAAGCCTGGCGGGAACAATGGCGAGCGCCGTTCCGTCATCGCATAGGCCATACCATCCGCACCTCTGATGCTTTGGCCGAAGTGCTTGCGCAACTTGCTCGCAATATCCGCGACCGCGCCCAAACCATGCTGGCGGCGGAAGCCGACAACGGACCGTTGCGCAACTTGCACAAAGCTTTTCGAACTTCGCTCATTCAAGACTTGAGCGAGGAAAGTTTCGCCGATACCTACGCTCAAACCATCACTTACGGTCTGCTCACCGCCGCGATTTCAAGGACGGACAGGAGCGAAGGGCGGCTCGGTACGTTTCTGCTCGCCGAAAACATCACCGACATGGTGCCGGTGACCAATCCGTTCCTGAAAGAAATGTTGCAAACCTTTCTGCGTGTCGGCGGACGCAAGGGCGGCATCGATTTTGACGAATTGGGCATACAGAACGTTGTAGAATTGCTGCGCGGCGAGGAAACCGACCTGCCCGCCATCCTGCTCGATTTGGGCAACCGCACGCGAGGCGAAGACCCGGTGATCCATTTCTACTAACACTTTTTCTCCGCTTACAACAAGGAGCTTAAGGTGCAGCGCGGCGTGTTCTATACGCCTCAGCCAGTGGTTTCCTACATCGTCCGTAGCGTACACGAACTGTTGCAAACTGAGTTCGGTTTGGAAGACGGGTTGGCTTCGACAATAACCTGGGGCGAAATGGCGGAAAAACAACTCCATATCCCTGTGGAAGAAAGCCTGGGTGAGGGAGAATTTAACATCCCCGCAGGCACAGACCCTGATTCCCCTTTCGTCGTCATCCTCGACCCCGCCACCGGCACGGCGACTTTCCTGGTAGAAGTCATCGACATCATCTATCGCACCCTGACCGAAAAATGGCGCAAGCGGGGCATGAACGACAAACAGCGCGAAACCGCCTGGAATGACTATGTGCCCAAGCATTTGCTGCCGCGCCTATACGGCTACGAACTGATGATGGCCCCTTACGCCATCGCGCACATGAAAATCGGCCTCAAGCTGCATGAAACAGGTTACCGTTTCGGTAGCGGAGAACGCGCCCGGATTTATCTGACCAACGCATTGGAGTCGGCAAGCGATGACAAAAAGCAAATGGAATTCGAGGAAGTGATTCCGGCATTGGCGCATGAGGCAAAAGCGGTCAATACGGTGAAGCGAGGGCAACGATTTACGGTGGTGATTGGAAATCCCCCATATTTTGGGCATTCCGTCAATAATGGCGACTGGATCGTCGGCTTGTTGCGCAAGCGGATAGTGCGAAGTCCAGGGTATTTTGAAGTGGACGGCGCGCCCTTGGGCGAGAGAAACCCGAAATGGTTGAACGATGATTATGTGAAATTCATCCGCTGGGCTCAGGTCACGATTGAACAGGCACAAACGGGGTTACTTGGATATATCACCAATCATGGGTATTTGGACAACCCGACTTTTCGCGGAATGCGCCAAAGCTTGCTATGTACCTTCGGCAAAAACTATTTACTTGACCTGCATGGAAACAGCAAGCGGAAAGAGAAAGCGGAGGACGGCAGCAAGGATGAAAACGTCTTTGATATTCAACTGGGTGTGGCCATCGGTATTTTTGTCAAGCGCACGGGGTCAGCTTTTGTTCGTCATGCAGACTTGTCAGGTCTGCGTGAATCCAAATATCGCCAGTTACAAACGAATAGTCTTGTAGATATGGCGTGGCATGAACTCGCTCCTCAGTTGACGTTTTATCTGTTTGTGCCGCAAGACTCATCGATGTTGGCGGAATATGAGCACGGCTGGAAAATCACTGACATCATGCCCGTCAACAGCGTTGGCATTGTCACCGCCCGCGATGCGCTGACCATCCATTGGAGCCGCGAAGATGCTTGGCGTACCGTGACAGATTTTGCCACTTTGCCGACCGAAAATGCACGCGAGAAATACATGCTCGGCAAGGACTCGCAGGACTGGAAAGTGGCTTTGGCACAAGCCGACCTTAATGCAAATTTTAGCGAACAGAAATTCGCGCCTATCCTCTACCGTCCGTTTGATGTGCGCCATACCTATTACACCGGCAAACCTAGTGGTTTCCACTGTAGACCGCGTGGAGAAGTGATGCGACAAATGTTAGCCGGTAAAAACTTGGGGTTAATTACATCTCGCCTCACAAAGGGAGAAACATTTCAACATGCGCAAGTAAGCAAAAACATTGTTGAAGTCATCTGCATGTCTCCAAAGACATCGAATAACGGCTTTGTTTTCCCTCTCTACCTTTACCCAAAACCCTACAGAACTGACTTATTCGACGAAGAAACCACCGTTGCGCCTGGTGGGCGTCAATCCAATCTCGCCCCGGCTTTCATCTCGGCTTTAGCGTCAGCGCTCAACCTTAACTTTATGCCAGATGGAAAAGGAGACTTAAACACCTGCTTTGGCCCTGAAGATGTTTTCGGGTATGTCTACGCCGTCTTCCATTCGCCTACCTACTGCACGCGCTACGCCGAGTTTCTGAGGATCGATTTCCCGCGTCTACCTCTTACAAGAAGTCTGGAACTATTCCGCGAACTCTCCAAACTTGGCGCCGAACTGGTCTCCCTGCATCTGCTCGAATCCCCCAAAATCAGCCAATTCATTACCCGATTTACAGGTGAAGGCGACAACACCATCCCCAAAAAACCAACCTACAAAGACGGCGCGGTGTAGATCAACGCCATCCAGCGTTTCGAAAACGTGCCGGAAGCAGTTTGGAACTTCCACATCGGCGGTTATCAAGTTTGCGAAAAATGGCTGAAAGACCGCAAAAGCCGCCGCTTGAGCGAGGATGACATCGCCCATTACCAGAAAATCGTTGTCGCTCTAAACGAAACGATCCGGCTGATGCAGGAAATCGATGCGGTGATAGCTTTGCATGGCGATTGGCCGGCAGCGTTTCAACCAGCCGACAACTAGGAAAACCCATGATTACGATTAATGAAGCAGATGCCTTGTCTATTTTTGTGGATGAGGCAGGCGATCCCACACTGTTTAAAGGGTGCCGGGGTAAACCCCTTGTCGGTTCCCCAGGATGTTCGCGTTTTTTCATACTCGGAAAACTGGAGGTGGAAAACCCGGCGGCTTTAGCCCATAAGCTGAAAGAGTTACGCACAGAATTATTAAATGACCTTTATTTTGCAGGGGTGGAGTCTTTCCGGCCGGAGCGCAAAAAACCGCACACGCCTTTCATGCCAAAGACGATCTCCCAGAGGTACGCTATCGGGTTTTCAGCTTGCTGTGCGCCGAAGGTTCGGGGCTACGTTTTCATGCCGTGGTATGCGATAAGAATGCATTAATGGAGCGGGAACAGGCCAAGCGGGAAGCCAACCATGCATACCGTTATCAACCGAATGCCCTCTACGATTCATTGGTCCGATCCCTGTTTTCCAAATTCCATCGCCTTGCAGACCGCTATGAATTATGCGTGGCTCGCCGGGGCCACAAGGATCGCAACGAAGCTTTGACTCTAGCGCTTGAACACGCCGAGCGGGATTTTGAAGAAACTTTCGGTTTTTCGCGCGGTGGCTCGGATGCCTGGCGCATCACCGTTTCCGATCCTGGAACGGAAGCCTGCCTGCAAGCGGTAGACTATTTTCTGTGGGCGCTGCAACGCTTCTATGAACAGCGTTTGCATCCATTAACTGGAGAAGAGCAGCCGCGTGAAGATCGCTACTTGAATTTACTTTGGCCGCAGATGGCTGAGATTCACGACTTGGATTTCGGCCCTGAGCGCGGAACTTATTTTAATAAGCAACATCCGCTGACACTGGATGAACGTTTTGAAAGTGGAAAGCATAAAAAGAAAAAGCCGTGAATATAGGAGCCTATAAAGACTCTCACGGCACGGGGCCGAATTTTGTTCACAGCTTTAAGATAGTTTAATATAAAGACTTAGAAAAACCAAAAAAATAAGTTGTCAGAATTTACGCACAAAATTTTTAAAGGATCATCGTCCAGGCTTTGGTAGAGTTCGAGAAAAGTAGCCACTGATTACAGTTTATGAGTTCAATTTCCGGTCGATAATAAACCATCCTTAGCGCTGTGTATATGCAGCCACTAGCAAGACTAGCCAACTGTCTGGCAGCATTTGAAAAACACCCATCCCAGTAACAAGGCCATCTCGTAAGAAAACCATTGCGTTCACCCTTAGCGTGGACTACACTTCAATATTTAACCGGGGAGGTAACTGCTATGTATGCAACGAACGTCAGAAATTTAAAACGCAATCCGTCAGAAGCACTTAGACATGCCGAACAAGAGCCGGTATTGATTCTAAAAGGCAATCAGCCGAATGCTATGATTTTAAATTTGAAAAGCTCGCTTGGTGATATGGGCGAGCAATTAAAACCGGCTTTGGCGGCCAGCTTATTTAAAGACAGAGTGCTGTCATTAGGGGCGGCTGCGCAAATCAGCGGCTTAAGTCTGTCTGAATTTATCGAGCATTTAACCCAGTTGGATATTGATTTAGTAGTGGCTGACAAACAAACCGCAAAGGAACTGGAAACGTTAGCTTCATGGCTGTCGTAATAGCAGATGCGGGTCCCTTAATTGCACTGGCTAAAATCAGTCAGCTGGATTTATTGCCCGCTCTTTTTACCACCGTTTTGATCACTCAGGCCGTTGCGGATGAGTGTTTGCGCAGTCAATCCACCGATGCGGCCTTAATCAAACAGGCTTTAGAATCGGGTTGGTTGAAGTGTGTCGATAACCCGGTTTTTACGCACCCCTTGTCAAGAAGTCTTGGATTAGGTGAGCAGACCAGCATTGAGTATGCCTTACAAACTGACACTAAAACCTTGTTGGTTATGGATGATGCGTTGGCTCGCAAACAGGCCTTGCGCAAGCAGTTGATCATTGTTGGCACGGCCGCGCTTTTGTTTGACGCGCAACGAAAAGGATTGATTATTGATGCTGAGACCTTAATCGCTGAACTCAATCAGGCCGGTTATCGCATTTCAGCCGTTGTTATTGCTCAATTAAAAAGTGGCTTAGCATGAACCATAAATCGCATTATCATTTTGGCGACGAGATTGCCAGCCGGGGCGGCTTATTGGGCCAACCAGTTCAAATGAAACTGGTATAAGGGCAACCACCAGCCTGTCCAGAGCAAAACCGAAGCGGGATTGCCCCTACTTTTTGGGCTGGAACAGCATGTGAGCCATTTTTTTTGCCTTGGTTTTTAAATAATCGACATTGCCATCGTGAGCCACTACTTCCACGGGAATACGGCCTACTACTTTAATGCCCAATTTTTTCAACTCATCTATTTTCTTCGGGTTGTTGGTCATCAGTTTTATTGATTGTACCTGGAGATTTTCCAGCATTAACGCAGCAATACTGTATTCTCTCTCATCGGCAAGATGCCCTAGGTGAATATTGGCATCAACGGTATCCATACCTTTATCCTGTAAATTATAAGCCTGAAGTTTTTTCAACAAGCCTATGCCACGCCCTTCCTGGCGCAAATAAATTAGTATACCGCCTTCTTTGGCTAGCATATCCAATGAACGCTTCAATTGGGTGCCGCAATCACATTTACAGGAACCAAATACGTCTCCTGTAATACACTCAGAATGAATACGAACGAGTGGTATTTTATTACTGACTTTAGGAGGTTTGACAAGAGCAAAATGTTCGGCGTTATCAAGCTCATTTGTAAAAACCGACATCGAAAAATCGCCATAATCCTGCATTGGAATTGTCGATGTTGCCGCTAAGTGTATAAGCGCCTCATGGCGGATGCGATAATCTATCAAATCTTTAATAGTTACCATCGG
>JBBQCU010000021.1:0-15648 GCA_038319065.1 Methylococcales bacterium | reverse complement strand
CGGGGTCTATGGTAAATAGGGTTGAATGAGCCCTCGCCATAAAACTATCTGGCCCTGTTTTAACAACGCCTGATGTAGTACAACCACAAAGTAATACTATGCTTAAAAATGTAAGTCTCGACTTCATCTGATACAAACTCCTAAATATTCGTAAATATAAATGCGCATCGTGTCGGGCAACGAAAAAGCTGTTGTCAGACCACAAGGCTTAGTTTCGCTAGCAATTTGTTAAATATTATTTCCAATACCGAATGCTAAAATTAACAAGCCGATCGCCCCGGATATACCTTGTGCCCATAATAGATAAATTTGTAAACATAAAAGCTTAATAAATCTTTTTTCACCAGCAAGAAAATCAATAGCGCTTTTTTCACATGTTTTTTTCACAATAATACTGATTGGCCAGAGAAAAGCTGAAGACATTGCTTCTTTAAAGTCTTCTGTATTTAGTGTTAGCTTCTGAAGCATTTCCTGACCAGCCGGAGTTTGCATTTCTGAATACATTGTATCCATTGTTGATACGCCGTTTGCTATGCTAATTCCAAATTGCTTAACAAAGACGCCGATAAGCATAGAACTTACCAAAAAAGTTAGCCCCCAATGCAAAGCACAAAGCGAGAGTATTTTTGAGACGTTTTCTATATTGACAAGAATTGCGCCTATTATTGTTGCGGTTCCCGTTAGGAGCCATGTCGCATATTCTCCTATGGGGTTTGCCATTGATAACGTATTCATAAAGGTAAGGCGTTGTAGATTTTGATCGGCACTTAAATGTTTTATTTGTCCCACAGTGATTACCTATTTTATTCAAATGTCTATATTGGATTCGTTTAATTCAACGGCTGCTTCTTGGTTTTGATGCTGAAGATGAGACTTTTATCACTATCTTAAACTAATTGCGAATTAGAGACGAAGACCAATTCAAATATATAATAACTTCGCATAATGTATATTATGTTAAATTGTATTATATACCTCTACATCTGATTTTATTGCAATCCGACCCGTTGTAAGCCCTGTAATTCAGTTGTTATATTCATAAAGCTCGCAAAAAAACCTATGTCACAGTTACCACAGATTCACAGATTATAAATAAATTTGATAACTACACATCGTAGTTTCTAATCTGTGAATCTATGGCGTTTTTTTGCGTGTTCCTTAGTGATTAGTTCGTAAAAATGATTCAAACATCAACAACGACCAGATTGGTGAACTGTAATCTCGCAAGCCGCTTTGATGCTGGTTGACTATGTGTTCCAAAAATGCATGATTAAACAATCCACATTCTGTCATGGTTTCGCCAAGAAGAGCTTCCCGCACTTTTTCTTTTAACGGTCCTTTAAACCAGGCATCCAACGGCACTGAGAAACCCATTTTGGGTCGATACAAAATATCGTCCGGCAAATAGCTTTCCAATGATTTTTTAAAGATATATTTGCCCTCACGGCCTCTCAGTTTCATGTCCGGTTGCAGTCCGGCCATCCATTCAACCAGTTTATGATCCAGTAACGGCACTCTTACTTCTAAAGCATGCGCCATACTGGCTCTGTCAACTTTGGTTAAAATATCGCCCGGCAAGTAGGTTTTTATATCCAGATATTGAACCAGCGATAACGGACTGTCTGTCGGTGCGTTATCAACATGTTTTCTGAACACGTCCACCGCTTGATAGCCTTGTAAATTGCCTTTTAATTGTTCGCTGAACAACTTGCCGCGTAATTCATTGGATTGGACTGAAACACTGTGAAAATAACCTTCCATGGAATCCCGTGCGATGGATTCAAAGGTTGATTTTGCCCTGAATATTTTCGGCGCCCAATCCGCTTTGGGATAAACTTGCCCGAGTAATCCAAACACCGGTTTTCTAATGCTATCCGGCAGCCATGACCGCATTTGCTCTTCGTAGGTATGCCAGCGATAACGCCGGTAACCAGCCAGATTTTCATCGCCGCCATCGCCTGACAAGACAACGGTGACTTGTTTTTTCGCCAGTTCACAGACCCGATAAGTGGGCAATGCGGAACTATCGGCATAAGGTTCATCGTAAAGCCCAGCCAATTGGTCAATCAAACTAAAATCATCGGGATCAACTTGTTCTACACGATGTGCTGTGTGATAACATTCGGCTACTTGCGCGGCAAATTTTGATTCATTAAAGGCCGGATCGCCAAATGAGATTGAGCAAGTATTAACGGGATCATTTGATAATCCTGCCATCATGGCAACTACGGCGCTTGAATCCACACCACCCGATAGAAATGCACCCAATGGTACATCGGCTACCATTCTTATTTTTACGGCTTCACGAAGCCGCTCGATGAGTTCTTCGCCTGTTGCTTGTTCATCTTGCGGTGGCCTGGGTGCGAATTTTACGTCCCAGTATTGCCGTGGCTGATAGGTATTACTGCCCCGTTTTATAGTCAGGCAATAACCGGGCTCCAATTTATATACATTTTTATAAATTGTTTTAGGATCAGGGACATAGCCGAAACCAAAATAATCCTCAATCGCAGTAGGATCCAACGTTTTAGGCAATTCAGGATGTTCTTTCAGAGATTTTAATTCTGAACCGAAAATAAACTGTCCATTCGGCAGTTCAGCATAATAGAGCGGTTTGACGCCCAGGCGATCACGCGCCAGAAATAAAGTTTGCTGATCCCGGTCCCATATAGCGAAGGCAAACATGCCACGAAGCCGATCAATACTGGATTCGCCCCAGGCTTGCCAGGCATATAAAATAACTTCTGTATCGCAGTGAGTTTGGAAGGTAAACCCAAGCGCTTCCAATTCCTTTCTCAATTCAAGAAAGTTGTAGACTTCACCATTATAAGTAAGCACAGCATTTTTATCACGACTGACCATAGGCTGCTGGCCGCTGGTTAGATCTATAATTGATAACCGGCGATGGCCAAACCCTAAACCGGCTTCGATATGCAGCCCGCCTTCATCGGGTCCGCGGTGATGTTGACTTTCGTTCATTCGCGAAAGTAAATCCCTATTGATTTCCCGCTTTTCTTTTATATCGAAAATGCCAACAATTCCACACATAGCAGTTTATTCCTGTTTTAAATTCTCAATCAATACATCTGCAAATTCGCTGCACTTGACTTCGATTGCGTTATCCATCAAACGTGCAAAATCGTAGGTAACACGTTTGCTGGCGATAGCGGCATCCATCGCGCTAATAATGGCATCAGCCGCTTCATACCAGCCCATATAACGCAACATCATTTCACCCGATAATATTAATGAACCGGGGTTAACTTTATCCAGGTCGGCATATTTTGGCGCTGTGCCGTGAGTGGCCTCAAAGACAGCCGTGCCTGTTTGATAATTGATGTTACCACCGGGGGCAATGCCGATTCCGCCGACCTGGGCAGCCAGGGCATCGGATAAATAATCACCATTCAAATTCAATGTGGCAATTACGTCGAATTCTTCAGGCCGGGTTAAAACCTGTTGTAAGGCAATATCGGCGATCGCATCTTTAATTAAAATGCGACCGTTTGCCAAAGCGTTAGCCTGTTCCTTATTCGCAGCTGCTTCGCCTGACTGGGTACGGGTTTTTTCCCATTGTCCCCAGGTATAGGTTTGCTCCGGATATTCACGCTCTGCAACGGCATAAGCCCAGTTACGAAATGCCCCTTCGGTAAATTTCATAATATTGCCCTTATGGACAATCGTCAGGCTTTTACGTTTATTGGTGATAGCATAGTCAATTGCCGCGCGTATCAGACGTTCCGTGCCCTCTTGTGACACAGGTTTGATACCGATACCTGATGTTTCCGGAAAACGGATTTTACTGAATTGGGCGGGAAAGTTTTCCTTTAACAGACGCAGGAACAACTTGTTTTCGTCACTGCCTTGTTCAAACTCCAGGCCTGCATAAATATCTTCAGTATTTTCCCTGAAAATAACCATATCAACGGCACCAGGATTTTTTACCGGAGAAGGCACACCTTGAAACCATCTGACCGGACGCAGACAAACATACATATCCAGCAATTGCCGCAAGGCCACGTTTAGAGACCTGATACCGCCTCCTATCGGGGTGGTCAACGGCCCTTTAATAGACACTAAATAATCTCTACAGGCATCCACAGTTTCATCAGGAAGCCAGGTATTCAATAGGGTATTGGCTTTTCCTCCTGCGTAAACTTCCAGCCAGTGAATTTTCCTTTGTCCGGAATAAGCACTTGCAACAGCCGCGTCTAAAACACGGACGGTCGCACGCCATATATCAGGGCCTGTTCCGTCCCCTTCTATATAGGGGATAATGGGGTTGTCAGGAACGACAAGTTTGCCGTTTTGCATCGTGATCGGGCTGCCTTCTGGAGGCGGAGTGAGACTGGTCATAGATAACTCCTGAGTTAATTGAATTGTGTGGATCGTTGTTTTGTATCATAACAAACCAATTGGCGATTGTCTTAGGCTTGTAAGCTTAAATCGTATTTTTGAAAAATAGAGCGCATGAAAATAAGCTACATCAAAATACACAGCTGCGTAAAATCAGCTATTCAGTTAGAATTCATTATTCACGAGGTATCTTTTATGATTGTTCTCAGGAATGTTACATTTTGTTAATGGTAAAAAATGAATTTAACGCTGGATTGCCAATGATAATCTTGATCAAAGTAGAGCTGCGATTAATAACGTCTATACAAACCCGGTTAATCGTATCTTTGCTGGTGTTTTTACTTTCCAATAGTTGTTTTGCGGAAGAGGTGGTTGTGTCCCCTCCTCCGCCCGGCGTAAGCCTGGATCAGGCAACAAAAATAATTATCGGGAATAATAGCAGCCTTAGAGTACTCGGCGCTGAAACAGAAATAATTGATGGTAAAGAAGTGCATGTGATTAAGGTTTTAACGCTTGATGGCCGTATCCAGCATTATAAAATCGACGCTATAACCGGCGAAATAATTACAAACCACTAAAACTATCGGGATAATCATGCGCATTCTTATCGTTGAAGATGAAATAACACTCTGTGAACAAATTCATCAGTATCTGGCAGATAAGGGTTTTGCTGTTGACAGGGCAAATACCGGCAGTGACGGCTATTACATGGGCAAGGAATACCCGATTGACGCGGCAATTATTGATATTGGCCTTCCCGACTTTTCAGGCATCGAACTCATAAAACGCTTACGCAAAAATAAAATAACCGTACCCATCTTAATTTTGACAGCCAGGAGCCGATGGCAGGAAAAAGTAGAAGGACTGGAAGCCGGGGCTGATGATTATTTAGTTAAACCGTTTCAATATGAAGAGTTACTTGCCCGGATTAACGCCTTGATCAGACGATCAGCCGGGCAAGCGCATCCTATTTTAACCCATGATAATATTGAACTGGATACCGTAGCGCAGGAAGTTTCTGTTTCCGGCGTAAATCTGGATTTAACAGCTTATGAATACAAGGTGCTGGAATATTTGATGTTTCGTAAGGGCGAATTGATTTCAAAAACAGTGTTGACGGCACATATCTACGATGAAGATTTTGATCGTGACAGCAATGTGATAGAAGTTTTTATCGGCCGCTTGAGAAAAAAACTGGACCCTGACGGTACCCGCAAGCCTATTGAAACATTGCGCGGGCGTGGTTACCGGATTCCTGCAGGTAATTCTTGATCATTGCACCTGCTAAGAAACGTCTTGGAAGGCTTTAAATGCGTGCTAAATCGTTAAGCTTTCGATTGCTTGTTGCCGAAGGTTTGGTCCTTGCAGCCTTCTTTGCGCTGGTTGCTGTTGTTCTTGAGCAAGGCTTTCGTGAAAGTGCCGAACAAGCCCTGCAGGAAACATTACAAGTTCAAATATATTCACTTTTATCAGCTGCCAAAATGAATAATGCGGGCAATTTAATCATGCCTTCCAGTTTGCACGAACCACGATTTGAAAATCCGGGATCAGGTCTATACGGCTTTATTCAGCAAGCCAAGAAAAAGCTGGTTTGGCGCTCACCTTCTGCAATAGGACTGGATGAGATACCCCCACCTGAATTAAGTGCGGGTAATTCCGCATTTGTGTTCGACAAGCATGGCCGCTATGCTCTCCATTACGATGTAATTTGGCAAAATGTAGCCGGTTTAGAACGCGAATATATCTTTACTGTAGCTGAGGATGCCCGTTTTGTCACAAGTCAGGTGGAACAGCTTCAGGAAACTTTAAGGTTCTGGTTCCTGATTATCGGGGTGGTTTTGGTTTTTATTCAATTTACGGTATTGCGCTGGAGTTTAAAACCGCTACGATGCATCGTCAAGGATCTTGAAGCGATAGAACAGGGCAAAAAGTCCCATTTAGATGGTCACTATGCATCGGAACTGGAAGGTCTGGCAGGCAATCTTAATGTTTTCATAACTCATGAACGGGCCCATTTGGAACGTTACCGCAACAACCTGGCTGATTTGGCGCACAGTTTAAAAACGCCGCTTGCCATATTGCGTGGTTGCGTCGAGTCTTTCAGCGACAACAAGGAAACGATACAGGAACAGATTTCCCGGATGAATCAAATTATTGAATATCAATTACAGCGCGCTGCTGCCAAAGGCGAACATAAAGCCATCAAGACCGTCGACGTATCAGCTGTTATTAATAAAATAAGCACATCGCTAAACAAAGTTTATATTGATAAGGCTATCAACTTTGAGATAACGATTCCTGAACAATGTCTAATTTATTGTGAAGAAGGTGATTTATATGAAATAGTCGGCAATTTGCTGGATAACGCCTGTAAGTGGTGTCGGCAGACAGTCAAGGTCAGTATTTCCCTCAATGAACGCAAAAGCAGGCGTAATTATTCGTTGTTACTACAGATTGAAGATGACGGGCCGGGAATTCCTGTGGGGAAATTTAATGAAATTTTAAAAAGAGGGATTCGTGCCGATGAAAATATTCATGGGCACGGTATTGGCATGACCGTTGTTTATGAACTAATAGGCTTGCTGGGTGGCAAGCTTGAGGGTGGACAGAGTGCATCTTTGGGCGGCATGAGATGGAGTGTTTATTTGCCTTGATGCGCATCCCTTTGACTTATATCAGTGTTATTTTACTTTGGGCTACGACACCACTGGCCATCAAATGGAGTGGCGAAGGCCCTGGTTTTCTATTTGGTGTCACCGCACGCATGACGATTGGTACCGTATGCGTATTATTTGTAATGGTTCTGACGCGGCAACGTTTAGCCTGGTATCGCAAAGCACGCCTGACATATCTTGCCGTTGCATTGCAAATCTATGGATCAATGCTGGCAGTTTACTGGGCCGCACAATTTATTCCTTCCGGCTGGATTTCGGTGATATTTGGTCTTACACCACTCATGACCGCTTTATTAGCCGCTATTTTTTTAGGAGAACGGAGCCTTACGCTAGGCAAATTACTTGCTTATGGCTTGGGCATTAGCGGCCTGGCTATTATGTTTGGTTCGGCATTGAAATTGGGATATGACGCAGTGCTGGGCATAAGCGGCGTGCTGGTTTCCGCTTTTTTACAATCAGTTAGCTCGGTTTGGATAAAACGCATAGCTGCGAAATTACCGGCTTTATCCCAGGTAGCCGGCGGTTTGCTATTGGCATTACCGGCTTACCTCCTCACTTGGGGTTTAACGGATGGTCATTGGCCTAACGCATTTACGCCCACCAGCCTGGCTGCAATAATTTATCTTGGGATGATCGCCACGACCCTGGGCTTTGCCCTCTATTATTATTTACTCACGCATCTGCCTGCTACACGGGTTGCTTTAATCACACTGGTTTCGCCGCTACTCGCACTGATGTTGGGGCATAGCATTAACCAAGAACCATTGACCATGAAAATTGTAACAGGTACGCTATTCATACTCTCTGCACTCATTATGCATGAGTTTTTTGATCGTCTTCCGGTTCTAAAACCAAGACGTAAATGAGCGGAAGTATCTTAAAACGCATAGAAAAACTGTTAGATAAAAAATAATCAATGCATAATTAAAATGTTTTTTTGCCCTACTTGTATTTTTAGTGCTACTATTTGTTGCAGTTAAAGTTTGAGTCGGCTTCTTCCTGGAGCTGGAATTTGTAAAGCCAACCAAAATTGGCGTTTTTTTAAGTTAAGAGTGTGATATGTCAGATCAAGTTGTAGGTACCGTTAAGTGGTTCAATGATGAAAAAGGCTTTGGATTTATTGAACAAGAAGGAGGCAAAGATGTTTTTGTTCACCACAGTGCAATTAACGGCGCCGGCCGCAAAACCTTGCGAGAAGGCCAAAAAGTTACTATGCAGGTAACTCAAGGTCAAAAAGGCCCGCAAGCTGAGAATGTAACCCCAGCGTAACAAATTTATTAAACCGAACCCAAAAGTCAGTCAGCTTTTGGGTTCGGCTTTATTGAATGCCGTTAGATGTGGTAAAACTCCAGCCTGTTGTCCGGTCACTGCCAAAATAATCCCATTTTTGCCTTTCGTTTATGAGTTAAGCCCTGTATCTTGCCCGTGAACTTTGATCAGGAACACTTGTGGGGATTATCGTATTGCCTTCAAAATAACGAATTTGGTGTTGGAAGCGACAATCGAATACTTACCAAATAATCGATTAAGATTGACATGATAATGTAGATGACGATTGCCGATTACCCATAGTTCACCACCCTTTTTCAGTACGCTTCTTGACTGCCTGAACATGCTAACGGCAATCTGGTCGCCCACGGTATTCTGCTGATGAAATGGTGGATTACAAAGTATGAGATCTGCCGAAGCCGGTTCAAAATCATTCAGCCCATCACCGGCACGAAAAGTCGCGTTGCTCCCTTCTCCAAAAACCCGGAAAAAGTTTTCCTTGGCGGATGCCACTGCCATAAAAGACTCATCAACAAAATGAACCGTTGCCGCCGGATTTCGCTCAGCGACCATTAAACCCAGCAAACCATTACCGCAACCCAAATCAATAATGTCACAAGCATCTTGCCCGGCGGGTAAATGCTGGAGGAAAAAACGCGTACCAATATCCAGACTGTCTCGCGAAAATACGTTGGCATGGTTACTAACCAAATAATCCGATCTTTCGAGCCGGTAACAGACCGGATAGGGGTTAGCTGGAATGACCAATTCCGGATCAGGCGATGCAAAAATAAGCCTTGCTTTTTTTCTTGCCAGCGCTGTTATTGTTGGTCCAACCAACTGCTCAAGCATCAACCAAATCGAAGGTGGCAGATTTTTTATCATTCCCGCCAAAATAATTTGGGTTGTGGGCAGCAAATGGGGATGTAACCGTATCAACTGATCCTCCAACAAAGCCAGTGTCTTGGGCACTTTAATAAGAACCAGATCAAATAGTCCTGCCAACGATTCAAGACTATTTATTAATTTAACGGAGTGTTCAGGCAAACCATTTCCGGCCAAATTAAGCCTTGTCGCCTGTTGAGACAGGTATGAATCCGATACTGCTTGAGGCTGGAATGGGTTTAATGCGACTGCCAATGCGCCAAAACTATCATTAAATATCAAAATACGGGCATCCGGCTGCAGTTTCAGATCTTCAGCGAGAGTATTGAGCAAGTATTCGTCAGCGGCATCCCAAGCACGCAATAGTTCTAATGGACGTTTTGGAAGCCGATTCAATTCAAACTCGCCCTGCCCTACTCTTAACAGATTCTCCGTCTTAACAGTCATTGAATAGGAGAGGTTTTAAGCGCGTGACATAAATTTTCCGGATTCGGTATTGACTTTAATCAACTCGTCAGTCTCCAGATATTCGGGAACCTGAACCTCTATGCCGGTAACTAATCGAGCTGTTTTAGTGCGTCCAGATGCTGTCGCGCCTTTAATTGCAGGCGCTGTCTCTACAATTGCCAACACTACCGAGCTTGGCAGTTCAATGCCAAGTACTGCATCATCAATTAATAAGGCAACAATTCCTTCCAGACCTTCCGTCAAATAGCCAATTTGATCTTCCATATCCTCAAGACTCAAGCTGTACTGGGTATAATCTTCCATATTCATAAAAATATAATTACCCCCATCAATATAAGAAAACTGCACCTTGGCTCTTACCAGGTCAGCATCTTTAAAGAAATCATCGCCTTTCAGGGACTCATCCAGTTTTTGCCCGGTTTTGAGATTAGTAAATCGAATCTTATACAACGTCGATGCACCGCGCGATGAAGGACTTTTTGCATCGACTTGCTTTACCACATGGGGCACGCCATTAATATCGACTACCATTCCTCGCTTTAAATCACTTGCCTTTGCCACATAATTCTCCTCAAAATTACACATTCTGCTGCCAATATAAGGACAGCAAAGATTTACATTAAAAAATAACGGCTTAGCTCGATCACCATCAAAAACACGGATTATTGATTCCGGTGATAGTCCGCAAATATTTGGGCTATAGTCATATTCCCCAAAATGGGCACCACTGATTAATGAAATAAACCAAGCCTATCAAATAAGTAATAAATTTTAATATTTTTTACCATCCTGTAACAGGATCTTGCTCCTATTTCAGGCTCATTTATGGATTAGAATATGGTGATTTTCACGGCGGCATCGTGCCGATAAGACGGCCAAACGACTCAACCTGTTGCCAGTCGGTAAATTCAATGACTGCCTTGGGATCGGTCGGCCCCTTGGTTATAAACATGATCAACCGAATCATGGTGCGATCGAAAACGCTGTATTTCGGATACTCCAGTTTGCCGGCAAATACTGCCAATTCCTTGGGTTGCCAGGTGATCTGTTTGAGAAACTTACGCAGGTAAGGGTTGGTCTCAGGCTGGTTCTTTTCGGGTTTTCGGGCAACGATATTGACTGAAAAAAAGGCATTGGGTTTACTATCCAGAAGCTGCTTGTTACGGTTGATGAAGCCGGTAATTTTCGGGCTGTGCTTTCCATAGCGAATGCTGGCGCCTATAACAATCTTGTCGAAAGCTTGCAAATCAACTTGGGATGCGTCATCAATAGAAACCAATTTTACCTGATGATTCTGCTCTTCAATCACCTGCTGCAATCGGTTACCTATCTTTTTGGTGTGGCCATCGATGGATGAGTAAAGAATAAGAATTTTAGCCATTTTTTAGTTACCGCTCCAAGGCATAATGGGAACTGTCGATATACTATTGGCAGGCGCCCCTTCAATCAACTTACGGCTGATAGCGACATAGACCAAAGTGTTGCGTTTTGCGTCAAACAAACGTGTAACTTTAGTATCTTTAAAAAAAAGGGATGTACTTTCGCTGAATGCGGTTTCTTCTTCCGGCAACTTTCCATCAATAACGATTGGGCCAACCTGACGGCAGGCAATGGAAAATTGCGAGGGATCTTCAGCGACGCCAAATGTACCGGCAAGTCCACCGGTTTTTGCTTGGCTAATGTGACAGGTGACACCTTTTACTTTGGGGTCATCAAATGCTTGTACACAGACTTTATGATTTGCACCGATCAGTTTCCAGGACGTGGTTATACACCCAATTTCTTCGGATTGAGCGGAAGTCGCAAGGAAAACTAAAAATAATGCGCAGTTTGCAAGTGTTTTTTTCATAGCAATCTCGATGGTTAACTTATTGTCAGGGGTTTAGTTGTTAGTGTATAACGTCAGCTTGATTTAAGGAAATTTTGGTAACTACTCAGCCCTATCTTATTCCTGCTTTGTAACTGCCCAAGACATATCTGCGTGATGTCCGGTTGGAGTTGCAAAGCTAGCTGTGCGGCTCCTATAATCACTCCATACCTGTCCGGAGTAAAAAACATGTTTTTTTCTCCGGATGTCACGTTTTGTAACCTTAACATCCAAAAATACCTATTCCTGAATCAGCACGATTTTATCTTGAAAAAAATGATCAAATGACAACTAACTTACCAACAGGCTTGAACGAGCTTTCTCAAAAACGGATTAAAGATCTATTAAATTATGTGCATCACCTGGGTGAATTAAATCAAAGGCCTGTTTTTAAGGTTGAAGATTATCAGCAGGTTATGATTAGTGAACATCTCACAAAGGGGAAATTGGGCGTTCAGCATAATATTATTGATAATGAAGGTGAGCCCATATGGCTGCGTATTGAGCGTTTGATTCGTAATCCACCGCCGCCGCCAAATCAGCTGATCGAGACTTGGGTTACCGTCAAGAACGATCCTGAGTGCCCCGTGATTGTTCAAGACAAAATCATTAAAACGATGTTGGAAAAAGAAGCGGATGAATTACTCGAATCCTCTTCTATCACTGAAAGCGATATCAGTGATAATTTGTCTGACATTAAATTTAAGGATGTTATTTTAAGCCTGGATAATCAACCTGAAATAAGGACATCGATAGAAAGCTATATTAATGAGCAGTGGGCGCTTTGGTCGTCTGAAGAAAAACCAAGAAGAGAAACGATTAAAATTTATGATGCTTTATTCGGGATTCAACAGGTTATCGAAACTCAAGGCGAGGATCAGCCTTTAGAGTTAATCTGGGGCTTGGGTGTCAGCCGCTGGCACTGTGATGGTTATCCTATCGATCATCCGCTCATTGAAAAACCGGTAGAAATAGAGTTCGATAGCAAAGATGGCGCTATTTTAATCAGGCCCCGAAACGTTGAGCAGGCCTTAGCGGTGAATGCCTATTTTGCTCTGGGCAATCCCGGCGTTGACGCCTTGACAAAATACACCAAGCGCTATTATGCCAAGTTATCGGAAGACATCGAATTTTCGCCTTATAACCATGAAAGCTTTGCGCAGGTACTAAAACAAGCTGCCATACATTTAAGTAAAAATGCCGTGTATTGGCCGGAGGTTAATCCTGATCCGGAAAATAGAGAGCCTCCGCCAATCAATGACACTCTACAGGTAACCGATTGCTGGTGTATTTATGCAAGACCGCGCAGTATTACCGGTTTAATCCAGGATATTGAACGTTTTCAGTCTTATTTTGAGGACAATGCCGCTATTGCATTGCCGGCACCCGCATACCGGCTGGTTTCCGAGTTGTCCGATAAAAAACCGGTGTTATTAAATTCCGGTCTGTCATCAGAAGGCGGTGAAGTTTCAGATCAATTGCCTGATGAGATGAAACTGTTCTTTCCCAAACCCTACAATGACGCTCAAGTTGAGATTATCAAACGCCTGGAAGTCAATGATGGTGTTGTCGTTCAGGGTCCTCCGGGAACCGGTAAAACGCACACCATCGCCAATATTATTTGTCATTTTCTGGCGACCGGACGCAGTGTTTTGGTTACCTCTAAAGGCGAAGCGGCCCTAGCAGTTTTGCAAAAACAAATACCCAAAGAACTACAGGAATTAACCATTAGTTTATTGACAAATGAACGCGAAGGATTCAAGCAACTGGAAGGCGCTGTCAAGATATTGGCTAACTTGGCCAGTCAGACCAATATTCAGGATTTATCGCGCGAAGCTGAAAGCCAAGACAGGAGAGCCAAACAATTAAAAAATGAAATTCAGAATATCGATGCTCAAATACAAGCCTGGGGTTTAAAACAGTTACAACCTATATCGAAAGAATTGTCTGGTTCAATGACGGCGTTGACGGCTATGGAATTAGCCGAACAGGTTATGGCCGACCGGACAGATCATACTTGGCTGACGGATACGTTGGGCTTATCGGAAGAATTTAATCCGCAATTTACCGATGCCGATATTGCTGAAATTAGAGCGGCAAGACGGCTATTGGGAAAAGATATTGTTTACATCGGCAAGACTATTCCAATTGCAGAGGATTTGCCGGATTCAGCCATAATGGCCGCAATTCATGAGGATTTGGCGGCGTCTGTGCGGCTTTCGGAAGATGCAAAATTTGAGAATATTCCCCTCCTGGCCGCATCACTGGAGAATGCAGTCGAGCGTGCCAAAGCGTTAATCAAGCCGTTAGTCATCATGGCAGCGCTTTTGGATCGGCTGAATGAGACTGAATGGCTAAGAAGACTCTTTAATGCCTGGGTTGGGGTTCATGGTGATGATGAATTCATTCATATGTTTCAGGAATTAATCCATCCGTTGCCGG
This sequence comes from Methylococcales bacterium, assembly GCA_038319065.1. Classification (GTDB taxonomy): domain Bacteria; phylum Pseudomonadota; class Gammaproteobacteria; order Methylococcales; family Methylomonadaceae; genus Methylobacter_C. Next base: position 1,686 of record JBBQCU010000021.1, on the reverse strand, counting down.
GCTTGATCGAAAAGAGAGTCTTTTACGTCAGGACCCTGGTTGAAATAGAGGATCCGGGGCCCTACAAAAATGAAATAGATGACGCGCTGACCAACCTATCAGGAGGCCATAGCGCCTTCGGGCTTTTTGGATTTGGCCATAAAGAAGAAAAGGCCTTGCTGGCACGCGTGAAAATCGATGGAGAACATCCCAGATCAGCCGATCAATGGGAAATTGTCAGGAATTATATGCAATTTCAGGATGATGTTAAAAAATATATACTCAAATGGAATCATATAGGCGAAGAATTAGCATTACCTAAATTAAACTATGAATACGGTTCAAACGTTAAAGCCTTGCAAGCCACCTATAAAGATATCAGCGATGCCAAAAATATTGCTGAAAACATCTGGATTTCAGTCAAAAATGAATTATGTGAGTTGTTTCCACATGGTATCAGCATTGATGACTTGCTTTTCAATCGCATTGAAATTGATAAAACCATCAAGGCTATCGAGCTGAATACCTCCCGCATAACCCTGGGGGCTCAACGACTGAAACTGGACGATGTGGTCAACAAACTGCAGCGATCAGAATCTCCAATCGCCTATGAAATGCTGGCGTTTATTAACAATGGTATTGGCAATACCAGCAATAGCTCTGATCAGGTGATCAAGACATGGCAGGATTTTATCGCCGAACTAAAGCGTTTGAAAATGCTGGCGTCACCGATGAATATGGTGCAAAGAATCGCCGACAAAATTGCGCATTCTGGCTCTGAACAATGGGCTAAAGCACTGGTTGAAACACCGGTAACAGAGATACAGGATCCACTGACGCCTTCAACCTGGTTTGATACCTGGCAATGGAAAAGGCGTTCTGAATACCTGAAAACGATTGATGGCCGCAAAGAACTGGCCGTGCTGGCAGAAAAACGCGTGTTACTGGATCAGGATTTAAAACGCGCTTTTTCCGATCTGGTCAAGGTTAAAACCTTTATCGGCCTGCACTTAAACATGACTGAGCGCGTTCAGGGCGCGTTGATGCGCTTTGTCTCGGCGATAGGCAAAATCGGCAAAGGCACGGGAAAACGTGCGCCCCGCCATAAAAGAGATGCGTATCGGGCCATGCAGGATTGTTATGCCGGCGTGCCTTGCTGGATCATGCCCACCTGGCGTATCAGTGAAAGTCTGCCGTCTGAATTCGGCACCTTTGACCTGGTCATTATTGATGAAGCATCGCAATCCGATATTACCGCCTTGCCGGCAATTTTACGGGCGAAAAAATTGTTAATTGTCGGTGACGACAAGCAGGTGAGCCCTACCGCCGGTTTTATCGCCGAAGAAAAGATGCTGCAATTGAAGCATAATTTTTTAAGGGATCAGCCTTTATCAGAGCTGCTCTTGCCCGGCGTTTCCATTTATGATTTGGCAAACGCCTCGTTTCCAACTCAGCGAATCCTGTTAAACGAGCATTTCCGGTGTGTGGAACCGATTATTCGCTTCAGCATGCAGTTCTATAATGAAGCCCTGATACCGCTCAGGTTACCCAAGCCTTCGGAACGCCTGGACCCACCTCTGATTGATGTTTATGTGCCCGGCGGAATGCGCGATGAACGCAGCAAAGTCAATGCGTTGGAGGTTGATGCCATTGTTGAGGAAATCAAAAAGATTATTGCCGATCCGAACATGTCAAACCGAAGCATTG
>JBBQCU010000020.1:0-15944 GCA_038319065.1 Methylococcales bacterium | reverse complement strand
GTACTGAACGTGAAGACCAGGAAAAGTTGGAAGCCGGGAACGCAGACGTATTATTTCAACCCTCAGTTGCGGATATTTACACGCCAGATGCCAAAACAGTTGTTACTGTAACCGGGCTGTCTGATTTATATTGCGGAGCCTCCAGACCCGGCCATTTCAGTGGTGTTGCCACAGTTGTCTGCAAATTATTCAATATTGTGCAACCAAATATCGCTTTATTTGGTCTTAAGGATTTTCAGCAATTGACTGTAATAAAAACAATGGTCCGGGATTTGAATATTCCTATTGAAATTATAGGCGTAGATACGGTCAGAGAGCCTAGCGGTTTGGCCATGAGCTCCAGGAATAGTTATTTGACGGACCATGAAAAAAGTGTTGCACCCAAGCTCTATTATTCTTTATGTGCCGCACGCGATGCTATTTTATCCGGCAGTCAGGCTTATGCAGACACAGAGCAGGTGGCGTTGCAGTTTTTACGGCAAGCCGGTTTTCAACCGGATTATTTTTCTGTATGTCGAAGCAGTGATTTAAAAAAGGCAGCCGCAGAGGATATGGATTTGGTCGTATTGGCGGCAGCAAAGCTGGGCAAAACGCGATTAATTGATAATATTTATTTTTCCAGGTAAGCAATATTTAAGTTAAGAGGTATATGATCTGGAGCGTATGAAATGCAGTGCTTGCGCTCTGAATCTGTCCATAAACCAGATAATTCCGGAGGTGTAAAAAGTTGATGCACTGCTGTAATTAATGGATAATGACCGGTTTTTAAACGTATTTATAGTGTTTTTATTATGCAAATTACGATGCTTAAAGCGAAGTTACATCGAGCCACAGTGACTCGTTCAGAATTGGGTTATGAGGGTTCTTGCGCAATTGACGGCACTATTCTTGACCTATCAGGCATCAGAGAATACGAGCAGATTCAAATTTACAATATCAACAACGGGGCGCGTTTTACGACTTATGCCATTCGGGCTGAAAACGGTTCCGGGGTATTTTCGGTTAATGGCGCAGCGGCGCGTTTAGCCTGTCCCGGCGACCTGATTATTGTTTGTGCGTACACGATTTTAGATCAACAGGAATCTGAAAATCATAAGCCCACCCTGGTTTATTTTAACGAAAAAAATGAAGTATTACGTTCCGCCTCTTCTATTCCCGTTCAGGCCGCCTAACAGCGATTTAAAGAGATTCAAAGAAATGCAGAAACCCGCAAGCTATCTGGCTTAGCGGGTTTTTTATTGTCCAATGAAGTGCATAAAGTTTTTAAAGAAACATCAGGCGATTTTAGGTGAATAGTCATAAGCACGGTAGAATCTTTGATTTTTTTAGACTAAATCCTTCTTAATATCCACTGCATGCTCAACAAAGAAAAGCTCAATAACCTGGCCCAAGAAATTTGGAAATCCGCCGAAAGTTTACGCGGTAAATTTAAAGCCTACGACTATCAAAACATCGTTTTGCCGATGATCACTATACGCAGGATTGAATGCGTACTGGAAACCTGGCGTAATCAGGAACGAGCAAGTATTGAGCAAAAATTCCCAGGCGATACACCTGAGCAAATTCAGGAACGCTTGAAGAAAAGGGAAAAAAGCAGCTTTCGTTTTTGGAATAGCAGTGACTGGACCTTAAAACGTCTGAGTGATGAAGCGCCGCAGTTGTTGGAAGAAAATTTCCGTGAATACTTAAAAGCCTTCTCGCCCAATATCGGAAGCATTATCGATCACTTCGAATTTAGGGCAACTTTAGGCAAGCTGAAAAAAAGCGGCCGCCTGGCCACGATTGTCGAACAATATGCCGGTGAAGATTTAAGCCTGGGAAGACTTTCCAACCTTGAAATGGGTTATGTTTACGAAGAACTGTTACGGCGGTTTTCGGAGCAAAGCGGTGAAGAAGCCGGAGAACATTTCACGCCGCGTGAAGTGATCCGCTTAATGGTTGAATTGCTGGACATTCATTTTAACCGGGATTTGGAAAGCCTTGCCATTTATGATCCGGCTTGTGGTACGGGCGGCATGTTGTCGGTAGCCAAAAGCCAATTACTCGACCAGATCGACGATCCTCAAAAACGCCAAACCGCTGAAAAACTTATCACGCTTTACGGTCAGGAGCTGCAACCGCACAACTTTGCTATTTGCCAGGCGGAAATGCTGTTAAAAGAAGATCAAAGCTTTATCTACCTGGGCAATTCCTTGATCCCTTTCAATGAAAACAGGGACGACAAAGGCGATCAACTAAATAAAGGCGAAGACCGCTTTGATTATATGCTCAGCAATCCGCCGTTCGGCGTCACCTGGAGCGATTATAAAACCCAGGCGGAAAAGTTTAACCCCAGCCGCTACAAAGCCGGAATGCCGCGCAGTAATGACGGTGCGCTCCTGTTTCTGCAAACTATGTTAGCCAAGATGAAGCCGGTAGAACAAGGCGGCAGTAAAATTGCTATCGTCTTCAACGGCTCGCCGTTAAGCAATGGCGATTGCGGTTCGGGAGAAAGCGAGATCAGGCGCTGGATAATCGAAAATGACTGGCTGGATGCCATCGTCATGCTGCCGGACCAGCTTTTTTATAACACCGGCATTTTTACCTATATCTGGCTGTTGACCAAAAACAAGCCGGACAGCCATAAAGACAAAGTCAAAATTATTGATGCCCGTGAGCAATATGAGAAAGAACCCAAATCCTTCGGCAATAAACGCAACCGCATGACTGACACCCACCGCCAGTGGGTAAAAGAGGCTTATCAAAACCATTGGCAAAGCGTAGACAATCCCAAAATCAAGCTCTTCAAACCTAAGGATTTTGCTTTTCATAAAGTCAGCGTGGTGTTTTGGCAAACCGATGAACACGACCAGCCTGTTTTTATTACAGAACCTTATGAAAAAATCTTAACGCCCGCCAATATCAAAAAAGAGCAGACCTTTTACGACAGTGAGTTACTGTTTTTTATGACTGTGAGCGATGGACAACAACTAAAGCCGCTCACCTTGACCTTGCATGCAACAAACGTTTTCGACACCGTTTATCGCAAAGCCGTAAAGACCCTGTTTAAAGCCGAACTCGCGCAAGCCTTAGAAGGATTCAACAGCAAAGACCAAGCCGCTGCTGAGAAGTTATTAATCAGCGGTTTAATCCTGTCGGATGTTGAATACCGTCACCGTCATTATGTTCAGGATAACGAATATATCCCCCACGGCGAAGACATACAGAGCTTTTTGGAACGCGAAATCGCCTAGCCAATTATCCGTTGGCAAGACAGCCCGCAATTGGGTTATGAGATTTTGCCGAACAAATACTTTTATCACTACCAGGCTCCCAAGCCTACCGCCGAATTGTTAGCCGATTTTTGGGTATTGGAAACAGAAGCAGTCAATCTGTTGAAAAGTTTGGAGGATTAAGCTTTGACGGATAATAAGGCAATGCAAGAAAGCGAGGTTGAGTGGGTTGGGATAATTCCGCAGGGCTGGCATGTTGACAGAATCAAAGATAAAACAACTTCGGTGGTTGGTGGAGACTGGGGGGATGAGCCAGATAGTGAATCAATGGGTGAAAACGTAATAGTATTGAGAGTTGCTGATATACAAGATAGATATTTTAAGTCTGATAATTTAACCATCAGAAAAATAAAGTATTCGTCTTTAATAAATCGTCTTATAAATAAACAAACAATTTTGCTTGAAAAATCAGGTGGTGGCGAAAAACAATTAGTTGGTAGAGCGGCTTTACCTAAAAACTTTTTGTCTAAAGCAATCTGTTCAAATTTTATGGCAAAAATTGATTTTCAAGCAATAGTTGATATTGAATATGTCAATTTTCTACTATCTAGTTTGTATTTTCAGAATTTAAATTATCCTCATATACAACAGACAACGGGGATTCAAAGTTTAAACGTAACGAATTATTTGACAACAAAAGTCCTTTTTCCACCCCTCTATGAACAACAAGCCATTGCCCAGTATTTAGATCAACGCTGTGGCAAGCTGGATGCGATTATCGCAATCAAACAGCAACAAATAAAAACGCTCGATGCCTTGCACCAGTCGATTATTTTTAATGCGGTAACAAAAGGATTGGATGATTCTGTGCTGTTGGTTGATTCGGGTGTGGAGTGGTTGGGCGACATCCCGCAGGGATGGAAACAATACAGAATAAAAGATGTTGCGGAATTATCGCCTAATTATTCAGAGAATAAGCCTGAACCAGATGAGTTATGTTCTGTAATTCCTATGGAAAGTGTTAGCGTGAAAGGAGACATTGATGCATCTAACCTGGAGCAGTATGAAAATATTACTAACGGGCTTACATTTTTTGAAAATGGCGATGTTATTTTTGCCAAAATCACACCCTGCATGGAAAACGGCAAGGGAGCTTATGTCGCAAACATACCAACAAGATATGCTTTTGGTAGTACGGAATTTCATGTACTACGAAGTGGCTATAAGCTGAATGGAAAGTTTTTGTATTATTACACTTACAACAATGCCTTTAGAGATTATGCCGCAGTGAATATGACAGGGGCGGCAGGACAAAAAAGGGTATCAACCAATTTTTTAAAATACACGATTATTTACTTGCCTGATATTGGCGAACAACAGCGTATTGTTGTTCATCTAGACCAAGAAACCCAATGCCTAAACGCTTTAAAACAAAACCTGTGCCAACAAATCAATATCCTGGAAGCCTATAAAAAAGCGCTGATTTATGAATGCGTAACAGGCAAAAAAAGAGTTAATACCAATGATGTAAGAACTGGCATTAAATTACCTGATTAGCATGGAACCTCTGCCAGTACCGTCATACCGGCAGGGATGCCGGTATCCAGTGCCATGGATGGTAACTTGCTGATAACGCAGCGTCATAATATGAGCGCGATGTCCGTCCATAGCTTCACTTCCCTGTGTTCTGGATTCCGGCACAAGTCTGTCTGGAACAGATTTGTATTAACCAGAAGGGCATCAGGCAGGATAGCCTGATGTGAATCCCTGCCGGAATGACGGACTTTTTGTTAATGGCTGAAAGATCTTGTTAATTAGGTTAAGTTAAGCGAAAAGATTTCGAAGGAGCGGGCCATGCCCGCGACATCACGGCAATAATTACCGGAGTTGATCGGTGTCGCTCGCGGGCATGGGTCGCTCCTACGAATCTTTACTTAATATCCGCTCTAATAAATTATCATCTCTATATAGCAACATTGTTATACAATAGTAAAACTATTTAAACAAGCCAAGAGACAACCATGACCCAGGTAGCCATCAGACAATCCGGCGGGGCAACTATCATCAGCTTGCCAAAAGTCATTTTAAACACACTACATTTACAAGTGGGTTCAACATTAGAACTGACGCTAGAAAATAACAAAATCATTCTAAGCCCTGTTACACAAGAACCCAGCCTGGAAGAGTTATTGGCAGGCAGCCCTAAAGAGGCTTTAGCGCTGAATCAAGAAGATCAAGAGTGGTTAAACTTGTCTGCCAGGGGTAAGGAAATTTAGTGGGCTATATTCCTGAACAAGGCGATATTATCTGGTTAAGTTTTGACCCCAGCAGTGGCAAGGAGATCATCAAACGCCGCCCTGCTTATGTGATTCCCAGAAAATTGTTTAATGAGCATACAGGACTGGCTTTGGTTGCGCCCATTAGCAGCACGGTTCGCGGCATTAAGTTGGAAGTGGTGTTGGATGATAGTCTGAATACGCAGGGCGCGATTCTGATACATCAAGTTAAATCGCTGGATTTTATTGAACGCGAAGCCAAATTTATCGAGCGTGTTTCCCAAGCGACTATTGATCAGGTAAAAACCTTGCTTAAAGTGATTATGGATTAGCCTGTCAACTAACATGCCCCTTCATTACCTCTATTCCTTAAGCCTATGAGCCACTACCGTCCCGAACAGGAGTTTCAAAATCATCTGGTAAATTATCTGCAATCCCAGCACGGTTTTACGCTGCTGGAGTCTGAGGACATTTTAGACAAGGAATTCTATATTGCCGAAGCGTTGTTGTTGGCATTTATTAAAGCTACTCAGGCCGAAACCCTGGTGCGTTTGCAGATCAATTATGGCTCAGACAGTTCTGACGAAATACTTAAGGCATTAAAAGCGGCATTGGTGCATCAGCCGTTATGGTTGATTATCCGCAATGGCTTGAAGGTTCGCGGTGAGCATTTCCAGCTTTTTTACCCCCAACCGCGTTCCAGTGAAAGTATCGCCAATCAACACTGGCTACAAAACCGGATTCAAATTAAGCCGGAATTAGTTACTAAAGATGCTGAACGGCCTGATTTGGTGTTGTTCTTAAACGGTTTGCCTATCATCGTTATTGAACTTAAACACGAAAAAATCAAACGGTACATGATGCCGTTAAGCAATTTAATGACCGTAATCATGACGATAAGATTTTTAGCTTGCCGTTTTTATATGTGACCATAGATACCGCTGATATTAAAGTGGCGACCAATCCTCGCTTGGAAAGCCATTTCCGTTGGTATAACGCAGGACTGGAAAATGTGCCGCAAACAGAGGGTGAGTATCCGGTCGGTTGAGTTTTTTTATCGGGATGTGTTGGCTAAGGAAAATTTATTAAAAGCACTGAGCTTTTATTTGGTCCATGTTCCTGAAAAATACAACAAGCCCGGTTACAGCTTGTTTCCACGTTATCATCAATCGCGCCTGGTGGATAAACTAAGCGACGATATTCAAGCCCATTTTGCCGATACGGGGCAAATCGGCAAAAAGTATAGGGTTAATCATTCTGCGGGGTCCGGCAAGACTTTAACCATCAGCTGGTTAGCGGAGCGTCTTCACAGTCTGTATAAAGCCGATAGCAGCATTAAGTTGGTGGACATGGTATTTGTCCTGACCGACCGCACAAATTTGGATAACAATGTCCGAGATGAGCTGGACTGTTTTAATCACTTGGCAGCACAAATGGCTTATGCGAATAAATCCAGTCAGTTAAAGACGCTGATTCAACAGCGTAAACCGATTATTGTTACCACGATTCAAAAGTTTCAAAGGGTTTTTGATCTGCTTCGCGCCGATAAAACTTTAAAAGATGTGCGTGTGGTTTTTTTGATTGATGAGGCGCACCGTTCCCAGGAAGGTAAGAATGCCCGCGTTATTCGTCAACCGTTTCAAAATGGATCGCAAGAGCTCATTGAAGTAGCAAAGGATAGTTTGGAAGAAATTAAAAAAGTATTAGAGGTACATGCGCCCAATCAATTATTTATCGCTTTTACCGCGACACCAACAGCAGCCACCGTTAAACTTTTTGGCGAACCTTTCGACACTTACAGCGAAGCGGAAGCCATTGCTGAAGGCTATATCATCGATGTTGCCGCGCAGATTATTTCTTATGAAACCTTGTATCAATTACACAGTTCGTTAGTGCCCAATGCGGATGAAGAAGAAAAAATCTATCCCAAAGGCATTGTCAGCAAATTGTTGAAGGAAGTGGCTTTTAAAGATGATGGCTTGATTCAATATAAAGCCGAAGTGATGCTGCGCGCTTTTGAAGAGCAGGTTAAGCCGTTAATCGATGGCAAGGCAAAGGCGATGATTGTCGCCTCATCACGCATTGCCGGTTTGAAGTATTACCATTTGCTGAAAGCCAAGATTGCCGAAAAGCACCAGGCGAATCCCGGTCAATACACTTATAAAGTGCTGTATGCCTTTTCGGATTTTACGCATAGGGACACTAACGAGGAAATTAGAGAGCATCAGCTTAATGAGCTTGATAACGGTGAATTGATTGAAGACCGCTTTAAGCAGGACGATTACCGTATTATGGTGGTGGCAAGCAAGTTTCAAACCGGATTTGATGAGCCGTTATTGGCGGGCATGTTTTTGGATAAGCCAGTGATGGATAAAAATGCAATGCAAACCTTATCGCGTTTGAACCGTTGTTATGAGGGAAAGAGCAAAGTGATTGTGATCGACTTTACCAATAACACGGCTAATATCCTGAAAGCTTCTAATAAATACCGGAAAGACACACCTTATGAGGCGACTCCGCCCGATGAGCAAAAAGTCATTCAGCATTATCAAGGGATTATCGAGTGTGGTTTATTTACTGATGCCGATGCCAGCCGGTTTGTAAAGCTATTAGAGCAAAGACTGGACGCTGTCATACAAACGGCGGTTAATCTTTGCCCTCAGCGGTTTTTATTTCAGTTTGATGATTTAACCAAGCGTAAAGCCTATGTGTATGAGTTGGCTAAGTTGGTTAAAGCCTTTAATTTTTTGATCAGTTTTTATCAATATGAGGAAGCAATTGAGCAATTTGTATTGTTTGCTGAATTTATCCAGCCGCAATTGATAAAAGAAGGTTCTGAATCGGAATTGCTGAAGGCAATCAGCAAGGTCAAATTGATTAAAGCCAATGTGACTTACAAAGGAATTACCGAAAATCAACCGGGTGGCATAAAAGAATCGCTTCGTAGTCGTGGCGGTAATACGGCGCCCAGTCCGGTTGTTAAATCTTCAATACAATCTACCATCGATGAAATTAAAGAGAAATACCTTATCAATGATGAAGAGGCTTTAATAATCCGGGAAGTCTGCGAAGAAAAACAATCAGATAGGACTATTTTGTTGACTATTCAGCGCAATAAAGACAGAAATCATTTTTTAAATGAGGTGTACAAACCGCAAATCCGTCAATCGATTGAGCAAGCCTATAGCCAACGTGGTCGTAATCTTGAAATCTATGAAGATAAATACACGGATGATGGTGCGATCTTCGACATGATGGCTCATAGCGTTTTGGTTTATGGGCTGAGTCAACCGGTATATTGATTTTTCTACTGCGGATCACATTGCATCAACTCTTTGTTGTCTGTATCCTGCACGCCCATGCAAATAAATCTTATTTCAGTTGGAAACCGGATGCCGGGCTGGGTGCAGCAGGGTTACAATGACTATGCCAAACGCTTGCCGCGTGAATGCGAGCTGGTGCTCAGGGAAATTGCGCCGGGTAAGCGCAGTAAAAACAGCGATGTTGTCCGTATTGTCAAGGACGAGGGCGAACGAATGATTTCGGCTATTCCACAGGGTGCATATGTTGTGACTTTGGATATTCCCGGCAAATCATGGACTACGCCGGAATTGGCACAGGCGATGCAACGTTGGCTGGAAAGCGGTCAGCATATCGCTTTGCTCGTCGGCGGCCCAGAAGGTTTGGCTGATTCTGCCAAACAACTGGCGCGAGAATCCTGGAGTTTGTCCAAACTCACATTTCCGCACCCGCTGGTGCGTATAATTGTCGCTGAACAGCTTTATCGTGCCTGGAGTATTTTACATAACCACCCCTATCATCGCTAATGTCCGTACAGATTATTCTCGCTTCAGCGTCGCCACGCCGAATGGAACTGCTAGACCAAATCAAGGTCACTTATAATGTTCATCCCGTTGATCTTGATGAATCGCCTTTGCTTAACGAAGCTCCTCTGGATTATGTACAGCGTCTGGCTGCTGAAAAGTCGGCGGTGTGTGTAGCTCAACTTAAAACTAAACTACCGGTTTTAGCCGCCGATACGGCGGTTATTTTAGGGTCTGTGATTATGGGCAAACCCAAGGATCAGGATGATGCCCTGTCCATGTTGACGCAGTTGTCCGGTAAAACCCATCAGGTTTATAGTGCGATTTCGCTACGAGGGCGCGAGCATAGTCAGGCGGTTAGCATTACCGAGGTAACTTTCAGGCGCTTGACTGAACTGGAAATGCTGTATTACTGGCACAGTGGTGAACCGGTTGATAAGGCAGGCAGTTATGCTATTCAGGGAATGGGTGCTATGTTTGTGGAATCAATAAAAGGCAGTTTTTCAGGCGTGGTTGGTTTGCCATTGTTTGAGACTGCCGAACTTTTATCTAAACAAGGAATTGAACTTTTCAAATGAGTGAAGAAATTTTAATCAATGTAACTCCGCCGGAAACGCGCGTTGCGGTTATTGAAAATGGTGTATTGCAGGAGCTCATTATTGAAAGAAGCCGCGAGCGAGGCTTAGTGGGTAATATCTACAAAGGTGAAGTGTGCCGGGTACTGCCTGGTATGCAGGCGGCTTTTGTTGATATTGGTCTGCCCAAGGCGGCGTTTATTCATCTTTCTGATTTGTGCGCGAAGGACCTGGAAAAAAAAGGTTCGGAAGTCATTGAACATTATCTGCATGAAGGCCAGCCTATTGTTGTGCAAGTGGTCAAGGATCCGATGGGCAGTAAAGGCGCTCGTTTAACGACAGAAATATCTATTCCATCGCGTTATCAGGTCTATATGCCTTATGCGAACAATTCGGGGGTGTCTCAGCGTATTGAATGCGAGACTGAACGTGCACGGTTGCGAGCTTGTCTTGATGCCTTCAGGCAGGAACATAAGTGTGGCGGTTTTATCGCAAGAACCGCGGCAGAATGTGTGGAAGAATCGATTCTGATTGCAGATATGATTTTTTTGCTGAAATTGTGGGAGTCGATATTGGAAAAGATTGCCAGTGCAAAGCATAAGGAGTTTATTCATAAGGATTTGCCGCTGAGTGTCAGAACTCTCAGGGATTTATACAAGGAAGGTATTGACAGGGTTCGTGTAGATTCGAAAGAAACCTATCATCGATTGCTTGAATTTGCCGAGGTATTTGTTCCGGAAATCGTGCCGGTTATCGAGCATTACACGGGAGAATGCCCGGTATTTGATATTTACAGTGTGGAAGATGAAATTAAAAAAGCCCTGGATCGTAAAGTTAAATTAAAATCAGGCGGGTATTTGATATTTGACCAGACCGAAGCGATGACCACGGTAGATGTGAATACCGGCGGGTATGTTGGCGGTCGCAATCTGGAAGAGACTATTTTCAAAACCAATCTTGAAGCGGCTCAAACCATCGCCCGCCAGCTTAGACTCAGAAACCTGGGGGGGATCATTATTATCGATTTTATCGATATGAAAAGTGACGATCATAAAAAACAGGTTTTGCAGGCGCTGGAACGCAATTTGGAAAAAGACCGGGCGAAAACCAAAATTACTGAAGTTTCAGTGCTGGGTTTAGTGGAAATGACCCGTAAAAGAACGCGTGAAAGCCTTGAGCATATCCTGTGCGAACCTTGCAGTGCATGCGGGGGGAGGGGGGTTCTTAAAACCGCTGAATCCATGTGCCTTGAAATATTCAGGGAGATTATCCGGGAAGTGAGGCTATACAAAGTGCAGACATTATTGGTTCTGGCTTCCAATGAAGTGGTAGAAATGCTGCTCGATGAAGAAGCCGACATGCTGGCTTAACTGGAAATATTTTTGGGAGTGCAGATCAAGTTCAGGGCCGAGGCAGAATATAATCAGGAACAGTATGATGTGGTATTGCTTTAAGGTTCAAGGTACAAAGCAAAAAAAGTGACACATTTAGCTTTTAGCCTTGCTTCTTGTACCTTAACCCTTTTACCTTCTACCTTGTGCCATTAACCTGCCCTCATGATCCATCATATTAAGCTTGCAACGCGGCATCCTATTTTCTGGTCTTTGATTGCGTCAGCAGTCAGCTTGACAGTTGTCCGATTATTATTGCTTGGGATTGATAATTATAAGGCTGATTTATCGGCCAGCGTCAGCGAACTTGTGGGTGCGTCGGTAACTATAGGGCATTTACGGGCAAACATGCGTGGCTATAATCCTGAACTGGTACTCAAGGACATCAAGATATTATCTCTTGTTCCCAGGCTCCAGAGCGGGAGCGAGAATCCCGCGATTCAATTTAAAGAAATACGCATGGGTATTAATTTACTCGACGTTCTGGTCAATAGGGATCGGCTGGCATCCTCGTGGGTTACGCTGGTGGGTGCCAAGTTGTCAGTAAAACGCAAAAAGGATGGGAGTATAGCGATTATTGGTTTAAAAGCCAGCGACGAACAGCCTACGTGGTTATTGCAGGGTAGTAAATACGAAGTTTTACAAAGTGAAATTAGTTGGCAGGATGAGCAGAGCTCAAATAAAGTCGCTGTTGTTGGTGATGTTGATTTTGTGATAAGGAATTACGATCAACGGCATCAGATGAACATTCTGGTGAAATTACCAAAAAAACAGGGCGATGAGTTAAGAGTATCCATGAATTTGAAAGGCAATGTTTTTGAACCTTCATCTATCGATGGCACTATTTTTATTGAAGGAAAAAATGTAAAGCCGGCAAATTGGATTGTAAGTGAGTTGCCTTTTGCAATGGCCATCCAGTCGGGTGCAGGCGATTTCAAAATCTGGAGCCGGTTACAACATTCGAAACTGGTTTCGCTAGTGGGTGAGGCGCAACTGCAACACATGCAGTTGACCAGGCCAGGGAAGGGAACGTTTCCAGTTAAACAACTGGATACCCGGTTTTACTGGGAGCTAAATGACAGTCAATGGCGCCTGGATGTGCCCCATTTTTTACTGGAAACCGCGGATAAAAAATGGCCCGCAGCAGTATTTAGCGTTTCCGGTGATCGTTTTAAAGATAATTTACTGCATAAGCTAGGGCTGTTTATTGAGTCTGTGGACTTGCAGGAAGCATCCGGTTTATTACATTTTTTTGCTCCGTTGCCGAATGAACAGTCCAAATTATTGGCACAAGCTCAGCTGAAAGGAACGCTTGAACAGTTCTCTTTATTTGCCGATCTGGATGAAAAAAATTTTGCGGTAAACGGAAAATTTAACAAAATCAGCATTGCTCATTCGGTTGCAATGCCGGGCATAGAAAATCTAACCGGCCAACTAAAGGGCAGCGATCAACAGGGGGGTGTGGTTTTGGCAACTAAAGATGCCCGCATGACAACTTCAGGTTTTTTTCGTGATTCACTTATCATTACGAAACTTGAAGGTACGATAGCCTGGCAGCAAACGCCAGACGATTGGCTTGTATCAAGTCCAATTATTGAGCTGGATTCCCCCGATTTAAGCACCAAAAGCAGATTGAGTTTAAATATTCCAAAAAAGGAAGGACAGAAGATCTTTATGGATCTGCAAACGGCTTTTGCGTCTGATGACGTGAGCAAAGCCACGCGCTACTTGCCGGTGAGCACTATGAAGAAGACAGTCGTTGATTGGCTGGATCATGCTTTTATCAGTGGCCGTGTGCCCAAGGGCAACTTGTTGTTCTACGGTAATTTAAACGATTTTCCGTTTGCTGGCGGGCAAGGCATTTTTGAAACACTGTTTGAAGTCGATCAGTTGGAACTGGCTTATCATCCCGACTGGCCGCGTTTAACCGGGCTAGGCGGAGAGGTTTTATTTTTACAAGGCGGTTTGCAGGTTGATTTACATAAGGGCTTAAGTAACAAGGTAAAAATTAAACAGGCCAAGGTTACTATTCCCGTGTTGGGTGAAAGCGAACATTTATTGGTTCAGGGCACGCTGGAAACGGGAATACTGGAAGGTTTGGAATTTATGCAGCAGACGCCACTTAATTCACCCGTGGATAAGTTGTTGGACGCGGTAGAACCTCAAGGAGATACTCAAGTATCACTGGATTTAAAGCTCCCGTTGGCTGACGGAGCAACAGCTAAAGTCAATGGTTCGGCGCAGCTGGACAATGCCAGGCTCAGAGTGAAAGCGCTGGACTTGGGAGTTAACCGGATTAATGGTGCATTAGAGTTCAACGAACAAGGTGTTTACAGCAACTCGATTAATGCAGTCGCTTTAGAAAATCCTATTCAGGTTAATATTAAAAGCTCTAATCTCCTAACTACGGTCAATGTATCGGGTCGTGCCGGTGTTAATAATCTACAGAAACAATTTAAAATAGCTGGGTGGCAGTTGGCCGAAGGAGTCACGGATTATCAGTTAAAATTGCAATTGCCTCATGGTGAAAGTTCACCGGAATTGACTGTCCAGTCAAAGTTGGCAGGCATAGCATTGGATTTGCCGGGTGAATTAGCCAAAACGAGAGAGCAGCAGCGATCTTTATTCCTGACGTTTAATTTAGTTGATGATGTGTTATTGCCGATTAACTTGAATTACGATAATCAATTGAAAGCGGCGATCAAGTTTAATGTAACGCAACGGCGTATTGAATCCGGGAATGTTTTAGTGGGGACTGGGAATGTCATTCAGAGTCAGGAAGCCGGAATAAAACTGGAAATCAATCGTGAACGATTAGCCCTGCAAGACTTGATAGTGTTAGCTTCGTCTCTTGCTCATGGTAAGGATAGTGAAATAAAAGACCCGGGGAATGATCTTAGGGAAATAAAAATCCTAAGTAAACATGGGTTGTGGGAAAAAGTAGATCTGGGTTTTATTGACCTTGTATTGAAACCTGAAGGCAATTATTGGTCGGGTGACATCAGCAGTTCAATTGCCAAAGGTAAGCTTAAAATTCCTGTTGATCTTAACGGGGCTGACAGTATCAATTTGGCTATGGAGGTGTTGGACTTTACGGCGCTAAAACAGCTAAAGTCCCAGGGTAATGGGCTGAAGCACGTAACGGCTCCGGATTTTATGCCTTTAATAACAATTACCAGTCAAAAAACGCTGTGGCAGTCTGTTGATCTTGGGCAATTAGTTTTAGAAACCGAACGAATCCCGAATGGTATTGCTTTTAAACGCATGATATTGGCGGGCAGTGATCAAAATCTTGTTTTATCAGGCGACTGGAAAGTAAATGGTAAGAAATCTGAAACCCATATACAAGTTAATCTGAACATCCCCAGAGCCGGCCAGTTCCTTTCAAGGCTGGGTATTACCAAAAATATCACCGAAGCCAGCGGCGCTGTCGATTTCACCGGTGCGTGGAATGCGGCACCTTATCAATTTTCGTTAATGGCTTTGCGAGGGAAGATTGACCTTAAATTAAAAGGCGGCCGAATTTTAAGTATAGAGCCCGGATTTGGCCGCGTGCTGGGTATGTTGGCTATGGCTCAGTGGCTAAAACGTTTGCAGCTGGATTTTAGTGATGTGTATGAGGAGGGTCTTTCGTTTAACACCATTACCGGGCACTTTGATGTATTAAATGGAAAAGCGGTTACCCATGATTTAGTGATTGATGCCATACCTGCAAAAATTACTCTCACTGGAGAGACTGATTTTATCAATCGAAGTCTTGATCAAGTTGCCAATGTAGCGCCAAAAAGTGCCGATGCCGTGCCTATTGCTGGTACAATTGTAGGGAAAGTTGCCGCTTTAATCGGGAGTTCTTTAACCGGTAAAGATCAAGAAGGGTTTTTCTTTGGTTCACAGTATTTGATTAAAGGTGACTGGATGAATGCACAAATTATACCTCTACATGAAAATGATGGCTTGTTGCAGAAAACCTGGAGTGGTATCACCAATTTTCCATGGCTAGATCAAAAAAAGAATAATAAGGAGAGTAAGTATGAGTAAATGCGCAGCTATACAAATGGCATCAAGCCCTAATATCGGTTTCAACTTGTTGGAAGCAGAGAAGCTGATCGAGGAAGCGGTTAAAGCAGGTGCAAAACTGGTGGCATTGCCGGAAAACTTTGCTTTAATGGGCGATCATGAATCAGACAAGCTTAAAGCAAAAGAAGCCGATGGTTCAGGGCCCATACAAGACTTTTTGGCTACAGTCGCCAAAAAGTATGCCGTATGGGTTGTCGGCGGTACCATTCCCATGGCGGCCGATGACAGCAATAAAGCGAGGGCAGCTTGTCTGATTTATAACGATAAAGGCGAAAGAGCCGGCCGTTACGACAAAATACATCTGTTTGACGTTAATGTTCCGGGGACTAATGAAGTTTACCGTGAATCAGACTCTATTGAGCCGGGTACTGAATCGCTGGTTGTTGATACGCCTTTTGGTAAAATGGGAGTCGCTGTTTGTTACGATTTGCGGTTTCCTGAGTTTTTTCGCGAGATGAGCAAGAAGGGCGTGGAAATACTGGTGGTTCCTTCCGCATTCACCGCGGAAACAGGCGCCGCACATTGGGAAGTACTACTGCGCGCGCGCGCAGTGGAAAATCTATGTTACGTGATAGCGCCAAATCAGGGC
>JBBQCU010000019.1:0-16244 GCA_038319065.1 Methylococcales bacterium | reverse complement strand
GCCACCTCGGCCTATTTCAACGATAATCGCTAAGCTAGCTGCTCGTATTTTCTGTGTTGTATTGTTTTTTTGGTCATTAACTCATGATACTAAAATACGACAGTCTAGCTCTAATTTTGTCCCGGCTTAAGTGGGTAGCCTTGATGCGGATACGATCGCGCACTTGATCGAGTAATTTGGGAGGGGGATTAAGCGGTGTAGAATTCATTGAGAAGAATAGTTTGCTATCAAATGTTAGATATTATATCATCTTGATAAATATGTACAGTTGCATGTGATATGCACCTGTTCTTGAATTTTATTAGACACCGATTTGTGTGTCTACTTTACGTTATTCCCCACGAGCAAGCTTTCGTTATGATTTTAAACAAAAAATTGCCAAGTTCCGTAAAAAATGTTATTAGTGTAGCGAAGCATTCTGAGGTGCTTAACTCCCAACGTTAGGCATCATTACAACCATGTCCGCACCCTCCAACTCTTCTCTTCTTCTTCCGTTTCCCCAGCGCAAAGCCGGCGTAATCCAGAAGTTGGACTACGCCGAGGCCCAACGCGAGTTGTTGGATAAAGCACTTTGGGATTCATTTAAGGTGGATGGCGCTTTGCCTAAATTTGTTTCGCTAACTGCAGAATCAATTTTGAGCAATGCAAGAGAATGTTTCGATCACTTAGGACAAGACCTTATTGAAGCGCACCTTCTCCCGTTTGCAAATAAGTCTTTTCAAGACGCATATCGCAGCGGAAAATCAAAAAACTATTTTCCGTTCTACACCACCCAGTTATCGAACAAGAAATGGGCTTTTGCACAGTTTAAAATAATCAACCGACCGATTTTTGAAGAACTATTTGCTTTCACTACGGCCATTGCAAACAATCACTACCTCCTAAATACCACGCACGAAGCAAAAAAGTTTCGCATCATACAAGATACTCTGTTCAAAGTCAAACCTAATTTTGCTGATTTTTGACTATTCTGCGGATAACGGAATTGCATAAAAACGGGTGTTGTCGAATGGTTCGTTGTTTTTTAACATTCCATGGATAGCGTGGAGTAGTTTGCGCATGATGGCACAGACAGCCTGTAATGGTTTCTTGCCGTTATCCACGAGATGTTGAAAATAAGCTTTGACGTATGGGTCATGCTGTTTGGCGCTCAAGGCCGGCATATAAAGGGCTGCACGAATATGGCGGTTACCCGCCTTGGAAATGCGGGTTTTTTTATGAACGCTTTTGCCGGAGTCAAATGCACGTGGATCAAGTCCGGCAAATTTCACCCATTCTCGATGTGAAAGGTCTGGCGGCAGCAATAGGAGTTCACCCATGAGTGCAATGGCGCTGGCATTGCCAATGCCCTTGATGCCGATCAACAACGCCAGTATCCGCGTGAGTTCGGGATGTTTGCCAATCAAGATCAGTGCCTCAGCGGTTAAGCGGTCAATGCGCTTCTCCAATTGGGTGATCGCCAAATTGGCATCCTTGAGCACCACTTTCGGTGTTTCCGATGTGGCGTTTAGCGCATGCAGATGGTTTTTGGCAGCCGCTTTCTGACCGGTTAGCGCGTTAATGCGGCGAGCAAAACTGCGCAAAGCGATCTGCTCATCGGACGGGCGAGTCCAGGCGACGAAGTCCATTCTCGCGGCGTATTCGGCCAAGGTATTGGCATCGACCGCGTCGGTTTTGCTGTTTTTCATCAAGACCTTGGCAAAATTATGGGCGGCTTTGGGATTCACTACCATGACCATCACGCCGGCATCATGCAGGGCTAGGCTTAAGTCGAAGTGATAGACACCCGTCGCTTCCAGGCAGACGATGATACCCGGCAGCTTGGCCAGCTTCTTCACCAATCGAGTACGATCAGCAGGGGTGTTGGCGAACTTCTGTGGATCGAATGGCTTGCCGTTCTTGCGGATAACCAAAATCAGTTCTTCGGCACCGACATCAATGCCTGCAAAGAGCACTGACTTGGATTCATGATCGATATTGTTAATTTGAGTGTCCGTCATAATTGTTTGTAAGAATGGGATTAAAGAAAGTAGACTATTCAATGGTTCCCGACCCTGAGCATGCACCTTCCATCCTTGTGTATACAGGCTCTAAGCCTCAGATACTCCACGGTATGGGTGAATAGGGCGGGGGCCAATCTACCAAACAGGCTCTGGATAAAAACCAGTCCTCAGGGTGGGACGGCCTCCCAATGAATCGGTAAAGCTTACTTGATCTCCTTGAGCAATATTTTAAAAATTTCATCATACAAGGTCGGGTTAGCGTAGCGTAACCCGACACATCGAGGTCCGCAAATGTCGGGTTACGCTATCGCTAACCCGACCTACGACAAACCCAACCATAAATTATGTTCAAAAAATAATCATGCATTATCGCCGTGTTTATGTCGAAGGCGGCAGCTATTTTTTCACCGTTGTCACCGAAAAACGCCGTAAAATCTTTGCCGATGATGACAACGTCAAGCGTCTACGCGCCGCATTTAAAACTGTCATGTAAAAACGTCCTTTTGTGATTGATGCCGCTGTGGTCTTACCCGAACATCTGCATTTTATTTGGACACTTCCTGAGCGGGATAGCGATTACTCAACCCGTTGGCGACTCATAAAATCCGCATTCACCAAACAATACCCCCCGATCCATTTATCGTTCAAAACGCAAACCGTAAAAATAAAAAACAACAGGACATTTGGCAACATCGCGGTTGGGAACATTGCCTGCGAGATGATCTGGATTTTCAGCAACATATTGATTATATCCATTACAATCCTGTAAAGCATGGGCTCATAAAACGCGCTAGTGATTGGCAATATTCAAGCATTCACCCTTACATAAAATTAAATATTCTGGATAAACATTGGGGTGACGGTGAAATGACTTTTGCTGATGATATTGGCTATGAATAATCAAAATGCGGGGTTACGTTACGCTAGCCCGATTACAAGGCTTTCTTAAGTGGGAAGAACAAAAATACCAACCTTTGCTTATCGGCACTGTTAAAATGCCTGCTGACAAACTCTTTAAAAGACTGATTAATGAAACCAGAATACACCCTTCCTGATACACATATCAGCCTCGCTCATGGTAATGGAGGGCGATTGATGCGGGAGTTGATTGATCAGCTTTTTGCCCGTCATCTAAAGAACGATTTGCTGGATACTCGCACCGATGCCGCACTCATACCGCTAGACCTTGATGCGGGTGTATTTGTAATGACTACCGATGGCTTTACCGTTGAGCCGCTTGAATTTCCCGGCGGCAATATCGGAAGTCTGGCCGTGCATGGCACGGTCAATGATTTAGCCGTTTCAGGAGCCAGACCGCTTTACTTGACACTGAATGCCTTTATCGAAGAAGGTCTGGAAATTGCTTTACTTGACCGGATTGTTCAAAGCATGGCACAAACCTGCCAGGCATGCGGCGTAAAGATTGTGGCCGGTGATACTAAAGTGCTGCGACGAGGGCAGGGCGGCGGTATTTATTTCGCGACCACCGGCATCGGCATGCGTGCCCCGCAATTAAACCTGGGCATAGACCAAATAAAGCCAGGTGATGCGATCTTGCTCAGTGGCACTGCCGGTGATCATGGTACCGCAGTGATGCTGGCACGTGAGCAATTCGGCTTGAGCGGCAGTTTAAAATCCGATGCTGCCAGCGTTATCCCAATTACCCAAGCCTTGATTGAAACGCCCGGATTACGCTTTATGCGCGACCCGACACGAGGTGGTATTGCCACAATAGCCCATGAAATTGCCCAGGCGACTAATAATGCCGTCCGCTTTTATGAGAACAAAATCCCCATCAACGACCAAGTTAGAATAGTCGCCGAAATGCTCGGTTATGACCCTTTATATATGGCTTGCGAAGGACGCGTGCTCGCCGTTATCGATGCGGCTTATGCCGTAACGGCTATACAGAACCTGCATAAATCAGGTTATTCGGATGCTGCAATAATCGGCCGCATAGAAACCGGGTATCCACATGCTCTCATTGAAACCGAACTGGGCGGAGAGCGCATTTTACAAGAACTGGAAGAAGATCCTTTGCCCCGTATTTGTTAACTAACGCGCACGAAATAACTTGGGTACACTATCGGACAGGACAGGACGCGGCATTCCGCCCGATTAATTGCGTACTAGGAATGGACAAAATGATAAACACCTGGCAACGCACGGTGGATCTAAAGTCTAAAAAACAAAGATTATTAGACAAATAAAGAAGTAAGTAAAATCAATTGGCTGTAAGTGTAATAATTTTGTCTAATAGCTTTTTCTTTGTATTCTATGTACTGAGAGCTTATCTCAACGATAATTACCGATTTGAGCTTATTTTTGGGAAGGAGCCAACATAGCGCGATTGCCCTGGTTTTACAATCTAATCTGCATGGGTTTAACGAGCTCTTTATTTAAGCTAGGTAAAGCCGCAACTGCTGCACGTAAATTCATTCCCCAACTGCGTCTAAGTTGTATAAAATACGCATTATCATCATCAAAACAATAATATTCATTAAAACTAAAGCTGTCTTTGCGATAAATCAGCATTTCTACGGGGGGAGCTACACTGGCATTACTGTGCATAGTTGAATCCATGGAAACTAGACAACAGCGCGCGGCTTCTTCTATTGAAGAATTCAGTTTAAGAAACCGATCCAGTATGGGCTTGCCGTATTTACTTTCACCAATTTGTAAAAAAGGCGTATTTGCAGAACTTGTTATGCTGTTGCCTTCCACATATATCATATAAGCGCCATGCGGTTCCGTGCCAATTTGCCCGGCTAAAATAAAACTTGCCGATGGCTTAAACTCAGCTTGTCTTTCACCACCCGCATGTTGTTTTTGTTTGTCCTGACTCACATACCCTAAATAAGCAGCAGCCTCAGATAAACATTCCACGTTATTTATATTGGTCTGGGCATTCTTAATTTTATCGCGATGCCATTGTTCTAAAACGGCTTGTATTGTTGCAAGATTCCCTTCGCAAAGTAAAACAATTCTACGATCATTGGCTGTAGCAAACGCATGCATTTTGCTATGGTTGCTGATATTATCAATACCGGCGTTGGTTCTTGAATCAGAAACCAGGACAAGTCCTTCGTTTATGGATGCTGCAATACAATAAGTCATGAATGTTTAGCCGTTGTTGTTATCACCTTATGAAATTGAATTATAGTCATCCAGAAAAGTTTTGTCCTTGGTACGGGCCGTATGTTCTAGGCGATGATATTCAAATTTTGGTAGTGCTGCATAAGTAATGCTGCCGGATTTCTGGTCTGGATATATTGTTTTTCTGGGATGACATCCACATAAGACTCATAAAGATCAGAATAATATCTCCGAAAATTTGAAAATCCTGTGATATTTGTTAACTGTATATCATCCTGAAAATGTATACTATCAGGCTTACAAGATCACGACACGTTATCTATTTCAACTGATTTAACTCAATTTTTTCAGTGACGCCACCAAACATAAGAAATGGACAGGATTGAATTCGAGGAAATCGTAAAAGCACAAGATGATTTAATTCATGCTTTAGACGTTAATGTCTGGATCGGCATGGAACCCACGTTTACCAAGCGCTTTGCCGAAACTCCGGAGTGGTTATCGGAAGCTTTGGGCCCCGAAAAATTACAATATGCATACACGCTGCTAAATGAAGTGTACAAACACCAACCAGGAGGCGTTGTGTTACACACATTGGGCAGACAATACGCTAGCGAAGATTTGCCGCGATGGAGCATCGGCTATTATCAGGCAAGAAATAATCAGTTCTTATGGGACGGACCACCGGACCCGAGCCTGATTAAAAAATCAAAAGATGCCACCCTTAATAAATCCATAGACATTGAAGCTTTTTGGCAAGCGCTGAATAACGCTTTGAACCGAACGGCATGGCAATCTACCGCTTTTGCCGTGAATGAGTCGCTCCAATTTCGTATTCTATTTCGCTGTGATGGAACGGCAGCAACTGTTGATGTCAACACCAAAACCCAGTTGGCCCGTTCATCAGTTCACGGACAGCAAATACCGCTTACCGGTTTAACAGATGAATTATCAGCAAACGACGATTTTTTGTTATGTCTGGGTACGCACAGTGCGGACAACCCTCATCATGAAGGAACCAGTGCAGTAATCGAACTGCCTGAGTTGCCAGACGTCACCACCTTTATACAGTTGTTGCAATGTATTGCGCAAGCCGCTAAAGAAGCTCCTTTAGAAAGCTTGGTGATACAAGGTTTTCCTCCTCCGGTGGATGCCAGCGTTGCCTGGACAACCATAACACCTGATCCGGCAGTGATCGAGATTAATCAGGCACCAGCAGACAATTCGGCGAATTTTTATCGCTACTGTGAATTGTTTTACAATGCAGCGCAAACACATGGACTGTCTCCCTATCGCTTGCACTACAATGGTGTTGTGTCCGATTCCGGTGGCGGCGGACAGTTTACCATTGGCGGACCGGAGCCTTTGAATAGCCCATTTTTCCGCCATCCGCATTTGTTGCCGCGTTTGATCCGTTATCTTAATGCCCATCCGGCCCTTTCGTATTGGTTTGCGCCGCCTTCAATTGGCAGTTCCAGTCAGTCACCGAGGACAGATGAGAGTGTGGTTGAATCCTTTCTTGAGTTATCTCTGGCTTTAGAGCAACTGGAGAAAAATGAAAATTCGTCGCCGGAGTTTATCTGGCGCAGCTTGAGCCCGTTTTTGGTGGACCCTTCCGGTAATCCGCACCGTAGCGAATTGAATATTGAAAAACTGTGGAATCCTTATTTGCCAGGACGAGGCTGCTTAGGGTTAGTTGAGTTCCGTGCATTTCGCATGTCGCGCAGTCCGCAATGCGCAACGGCTATCTCGGTGCTGTTACGGAGTATTGTGGCTATGTTAAGCCAACAGGATAAAGTAGCCGAGTTGCTTAATCATGGGCCCACATTACATGATAAATACGCTTTGCCTTTTTATTTGCAGATGGATTTTCGGCATATTTTCAAAGATTTGCAGGATTCAGGAATGCCCTTGCATGACTCGATTAAATCAATTTTGCTGGAAGAGCCAATCCGTTATATCGGTAAGGCTTCGTTTCACAGTTGTAACGTCGAATTGCATCATGCCCTGGAATTTTGGCCCCTGGTTGGCGACGTCGCTTCACAGGAAGGCGGCGGCTCTCGTCTTATGGATGCCAGCACGGCAAGAATACAAATTATCCTGGGCATGGGGCTCGATCATGCTACACAGCTTGGTGATTGGGAATTAAGGATAGATGGTTATCGCATACCCTTACATCTGGAACAAGGCGAACATGTACCGGTTAAAATAACCGGCATTCGTTACCGGAATTTTCAACCGAACATCGGTTTACACCCGGGTATTGGGTCACGGGATTACATTACCTTTGTGATTGCAAATCCTGGCTTGAATGAAGCACTGGAGATAACCTATTTCGAATGGCAGCCTCAAGGGTTGGCTTATCCCGGTTTGCCCGAAGATATGGCGGAAGCCGAACTACGCCGCGATGAGCGTTTTATCACTAAAATCATATCCTTCAATAACTTCGACCAGTTTAAAACCCCACCCGATTCCGCGCTCACGGATTTTTGTGTAGACCTCCGCCGTTTGTAGCTGATTAAGATGGGTTCTGTCGCAAAGCTTGTCAGTTTTGGGTGCTAACCAACGGGAGTTTCCTTCGATTTCCTGAAAACCGCCATCGAGCCGTTGTTGGCGCCCGAGATCTACCGTACCGTGCTGGATGCGATGACCGATCAGATCAAGGCGATCAAGATGGACCGCGTTGCGATCAGCTTTACCCCGCGGCATGTCGCTTATGAAGCCGAGACCAACAAGGTCTTTGTCGGCGGCTTATGCTCAGAACTTCTCAGCCTGGTCAATAATCCCCTGAGCATCCAGACCACAGATGGCCAGCAATTCCTCACGCGTACCTTGCTCCACAAAGCTGTCAGGCAGGCCTAAATTTAACACAGGCATCAGTATGTGTTGTGCTTGCAGGAAGTCATTCACTGCGCTGCCAGCTCCACCGGAAATAACATTTTCTTCGACGGTAATAAACACCTCATGGCTTTTCGCCAGCTCCAGAATCAATTGTTCATCGATCGGCTTGACAAAACGCATGTTGACTACAGTTGCGCCAAAATGCTTGCCCGCTGCCAATGCCGGTGTCACCATGCTGCCCCAGGCTAAAATAGCGATGCGGGTCCCTTGATGACGAATCTCGGCTTTGCCCAGCGGCAATGCCGTCATGGTTTTCTGGACGGCAACGCCGGGGCCTTTACCGCGCGGATAACGCACGGATGCCGGGCCTTCATGGATAAATCCGGTATATAACATCTGCCGGCATTCATTTTCATCGGCTGGCGCCATGATCAGCATATTGGGAATACAGCGCATGTAGCTGTAATCGAAACTGCCGGCATGGGTAGGGCCATCAGGACCCACTAATCCAGCCCGGTCCAACGCAAACAGGACATCCAGATTTTGAATGGCGACATCATGAATCAACTGGTCATAAGCCCGTTGCAAAAACGTTGAATAAATTGCCACTACCGGTTTGGCACCCTGACAGGCTTGGCCTGCAGCCAGTGTTACCGCGTGTTGTTCGGCAATGGCGACATCAAAATAGCGATTGGGATACTGCTCGGAAAATTTCACCAGTCCCGAGCCTTCGCGCATGGCAGGGGTAATGCCCAGCAAGCGCTCGTCCTGTTCGGCCATATCGCATAACCAGTTGCCAAATACTTCGGTGTAGGTTGGATGCGTTGACGGTGCTGACTTGGGCAATGAATCCTTGCCCGGATCAAACGCAGGCACGCCATGATAAGCCAGCGGGTCTTTTTCGGCGGGTGGATAGCCTTTACCTTTCTTGGTGACAATATGCAAAAAGCGCGGGCCGGAGATATTCTTCAAATTTTCCAGCGTCGATACCAGCATATCCAGGTCATGGCCGTCTATCGGGCCGATATAATTGAAACCGAGTTCTTCAAATAGGGTGCCCGGTACGATCATGCCTTTCATGTGCTCTTCGGTTCTGCGCGCCAGTTCCCAGACGCTGGGCATTCTGCTTAAGGCTTTCTTGCTTTCTTCGCGCACCGAGGAATACAGCTTGCTGGATAATATCTTGGTCAGATAATTGTTCATCGCTCCGACCGGTGGTGAAATCGACATGTCGTTATCGTTCAAAATTACCAGCAGATTGGCATCGATAGCCCCGGCATGATTCATGGCTTCATAAGCCATGCCGCCGGTAATACTGCCGTCACCGATAATCGCGACCATCTGTTTGTCTTCACCCTTCAGTTCCGAAGCGATCGCCATGCCTAATGCTGCACTGATTGACGTACTGGAATGACCAACCCCGAAGGCATCGTATTCGCTCTCTGCACGGCTGGGAAACGCCGATACGCCTCCCCGGGTACGAATAGTGGTCATCCGCTCTTTACGGCCGGTCAGAATCTTGTGCGGATACGCCTGATGACCGACATCCCAGACTAACTGATCCGATGGCGTATCGAACACATAATGCAAGGCCACGGTTAGTTCGACCGTGCCCAATCCTGCCGAAAAATGCCCCCCGGAAATACTCACGGTATGGGTTAAATACTCACGCAGCTCTTGCGCTAAGGGCTTAAGCTGGTCCTTCCTGAGTTTGCGGACATCGGCAGGGCTGTTGATGCTTTTAAGCAATGGATAATCAGGTAATGTATTCATATTAATAAAGGGGCTCGCGATAGAACATCAGAATGATGCCAATCTGAAACAGGGCGGCAACAGAAATAAAACCGGCAATATCTTTACCCGGTCTGTCCAGTTTTAATTCCAGCCAGCGGCCGCTTGCCAGAATGAGAGAAAAAATACCCATAGTGGTGTGCCCAACCTGGATAAGAAATGCACTTTTGGCTTGAAATCCGACATGTGAATGAGTGAGCAGCATTAAACCGCCGAAAGCTGCCAGCAAGGGGAAAACGAAGGGTAGCTTACTATCGGGGTTTTTGGTCATTCTGGCACTCAATTCAATAATGCCAAGAACAAATACCAGCAAAGTCGCGATTCTATGTTGTAACACTTCACCATTATTGAAGGTACTTTCCCAGAAGCCTATCGGCCCCAATGGCCAGGTTTCAGCGTCACTACGGAAAAACAGAAAAATACCCAGACCGATAAAACCCAATGGCCAATACCGGGTTAACGGCAAGTATTTATCGAAAGCTGACAAAGGCGATGGTAAATGCTTTATATAAGAAAGCATCGCAAAAAAACTCATCACCGTCAGAAAAATACCGGCGATATTATGATTATAGTTCGACCATTCAGTGGCCGCTATTGAAGGCACTTGATCAATAATTGCGACACGTCCCGCCTCACCCGCTATCAGCGCAGTATGACTGGGAGAGCTGATTTGGGGGATTTGCGGGCTAAAGGTGTTTAACACTTCCTGCCAAGTTGCTGTCAGTGCCGGAATATCAATCGCCGGAGGTTGCGAAGCCAGACTGGCAGCGGTAAATAACAAGGTGATTAAAACAAAAGTTTCCGCTTCAATGTAATAAGGAACACGGTTATTTAACGCATAATGGCCGCCGGAAACGTTGTATTCCTCTACTGCGCTTTTATTTAACCAGGCAAAACCCAGGGCAAGAGCCAGTAATGTTATTTTTACCATTAATAAATTGCCGTAGCCGGTGCCGATCAAACCATTCCAGGTATTGATGTACTGCAAGGCAATTGGCAAACCCGAAATTAGAATCATAGCAACCGAGGCCATACCAAACTTGGAGAATCGGCGTAGCATTACAGGCCATAATTCTGTTGGAACCTGTTTACTTTGACGCAAAAGCCAAAGGTTAACCAGCTGAAAGATTCCGCCAATCCAGGCTGCTGCAGCCAGTTGGTGAATCACTGTCAGCGACATTAAAATGAACTGATTATCAAAACGGCCCGCCGCATGCACCAGCCATGCCCCGGAAATGATCATGGGCAAGGCCACCACGACGGCAGTTATCCAGTGCTCCTTGGAAAAAGGATTTTTACGTAGATATTGATAACAATATCCCGCTAGAAAAAACGTCAGGAGGGTGCGAACAATTCCGCCAATAAATTGAGTTGTATGGGCAAATTCAGGAAATGGCCAGCGCTCAAGAACGGCCGTCATCAACCAGATTTTAAGAATTATCTTAAAAAGTTGTGCAGCGGCGAGTAAAAAACCACCTTGATAGATAAGCGTTACAGTTTTTTGCAGCAATACGGCATTGTATCCGTCCTGATTATTCCATGGACGTAAAACAAAAAGACCCCAGAAGAGACCGCCGATTGTTAATGAATAACAAATCAGATCAAACCCGCCTATCAAGGAATCGAGAAAATCAGCTATACCCGCCATTGCTAAACCCTATTGAGATACCGAAAAATGAATAACGTCTTCAGTTAGATGACCATCAGCAGCGAAAACTTTAAATCTGAGGGCATAATCACCTGATTCCAGGGGTGGAATATGGATAATAATTTGCCCTTGCTTACTGCCGTTTTCTGCGAGTAATAATTCATGTTTATCGCCTTTACGCACTAAAAAGATTTGCGATAGGCCCAGCTCGATTTGAGAGTTAAAAGTAAGCTCTACTTTGTCTTCCCGGTTAGCGTGAATGGGTGTGATTTTTAATGAATAATCCGTTACAACCGCGTGAGCGGAAACCGGTGCTGTCTGGCCCAAAGGCAACAATAACAGGATTAACCGAACCAGCATTTTCATTATCATTTTCCTCTTAGTGACTTTTTTTGCTTTTTAAAGCATGACTTGCCAGATTTTTACCCAAATCCCAAATGGAACCGGGAATTTGATGAGTATCCGCAATGGCTTTATCAAATGAACTGACAATATGGTCACGATCTTTTTGCGTAAGGTTTAATGGCGGCAAAAGCTTGACCACGTTCATACCATGTCCTGCAACCTGAGTCAGTATGTGGTGTTCTTTAAATAAAGGTATGGTGATCATTTGACAGAACAAGCCTTTATTGGCGGCTTCCAACATGGCCCATGCCGCTTTCAGCGTCAGGCTTTTGGGTGATTGAAATTCAATGGCAATCATCATGCCTTTGCCGCGTGCTTCTTTCAGGAATTCATATTTTCCGGACATCGCGTTTAAACTGTAAATGATATCAGAGCCTGTTTTTAAGCTATTTTCTACCAGTTTTTCTTCTTCCATTACGTGCAAAGTGGCAAGACCTGCCGCCATCGCCAAATTGTTTTTGGCAAAAGTTGAACCATGCACGACGGCTCTATCCATACGATTAAACACGCTATCCATGACTTTATGCGTCATGGCTACAGCACCGACCGGCACAAATCCGCCGGATAAGGCTTTCGCCATGCAAATCATGTCCGGTTTAACGTTCCAGTGATCTATTGCCCAGAATTTTCCGGTTCGTCCCAAGCCGGTTTGAACTTCATCAGCGACAAACAAAGTGCCGTATTTTTTACACAAGCGCTCAACTTCAGGTAAATAATTGTCATCGGGTACATTAACGCCTTTGCCCTGAACAGGTTCGACGATAAATGCTGCAACATCTTTATTGCATAAAGACTTTTCCAGTGCATCAAGATCGTTGAAAGGTATGGGGCTGCAACCCGGTATTAGCGGGCCAAAGCCTTCACGGAAAATTTCTTCACCATTCAAGGATAACGCGCCCATCGTCAGCCCATGATAACCATGCTCGCAAAAAACGATTTTTTCACGTTTGGTGGTGTAACGGGCAAATTTGATAGCAGCTTCTACCGCTTCGGTTCCGGAATTGCAGAAGAACATCTTGTCGAGATTATCCGGCGTCGTTTTCAGGAGCTCCCTAGCCAGTAAGCCGCTGAGTATGGAAACGTCCAGTTGCACAAGATTCGGCAACTCCAGCGTTAAAGTCTCTTTTAATGCGCTGATAACGGTTGGATGGTTTCGGCCAATGGCAAATACGCCAAAACCGCTTAACAAATCCAGATATTCAGTACCAGCCTGGTCATAAAGATATTGTCCAATAGCTCTTTGGTAATGACGGTCATAGCCTATGGTCTTTAACATTCTGACCATTTGGTTGTTAAGATGCTGTTCGTGCAGATCAAATTTATCAGTGCTATGTTGGGCAAAAAGTTCGGCAATGCTGAAAGTCATATTTGAGGTTCAAGGTTCAAAGTATTTTGGGTAAAACGCAGAGTTTGGTTACTACACAGCAGATGCCGGCTTTGATTGGGACACAGATAAAACTAATCAGACGGGTTTAAACGTATTTTGGTTTCTTTTTTATGATATTGAATCTTAAGAGTTTATCTGTAATATCAATATAAAATCAGTGTTTATCATTCAAATTCGGGTCATCTGTGTCCTATTTTCTGTTACTTTTGTGTGTGTAAGTTAAACTCTTTATCAGCGCTATAGTCGGTTAGTGTATCAAGATGTTTCGCAATGGATTTTAGCGTTTTCCTCGCAGCATTAAAATGCAAGCCCAGCTTTATCAATCCGGGTAACTCCGCAGGGTGTAAGACAAGAAATGATAATAATTTTCTTAACATAATTTCGCCCCGATCATTAAGTGAATAATTAATCGCCAGAGGTAAGTTCATATTAACCGGATCAGCAATGACACGGATGACCAGAAAAGGTAAAGTCTGTTGCCTTGCGACCCTGGCAATAGCGATGCTTTCCATATCCAGCGCTACTGCACCGGTTATGGAATGCATTTGCTTTTTGTCCTTGCTGGTTGAAACAATACTGATACTCTCAGCTAAAAGGCCAGTATGTACGTCCATGCCCGTTGCCAGTATATTTTTGGTATGGCTATGCCATTCTGCATTAGCAGCCATCACAACATGCCCGGCATCTATTAGTTTATCAGCCAGGATCAAGTCACCTGGTTTTAATGATCCATGGAGGGCCGCAGCGCAGCCCCAGCTTATTAGCCGGACTGCGCCTTCGGCAACGAGCATTTCAGCTGCTGACTTGGCATTTGCAGGGCCGGCACCTGAATAAGCGACCAGTAACTTATCAGTAATGAAGAGGCAACACTCTTTATCAATTTTTTTTGATGTCAGGGTGGTCAATTCCTCAGGTAAAGCAACAACAATACCGGTGATCACTTTTTACCAAGTTCGTTGCGGTAGCGAGCCAAAGCCCAAAGCGGGAAGAACTTGTCATAACCATGGTATTTGAGATAAAAAACCTTGGGAAAGCCGGGCGCAGTGAAACATCTATCATTCCAAACACCATCGGCTTGCTGACTGTGCAAGATGAAATCAATGCCCGCTTTTACTTCGAGGCTGTCTGCTTCTCCAGCCGCCATCAGCCCCAAGACAGCCCAAGCCGTTTGGAAGGCAGTGCTAAAACGATAGTTCCCGCTAACACTTTTATCGTGATAGCTATAGTTATCTTCACCCCAGCCGCCATCTTCTCGCTGGATACTTTTTAACCATGTAACGGCTTTGGTGTACATCGGATCACTCTTGGGCAGGTTGGTTTGCTCCAGACCGAGTAAAACAGACCAGGTACCGTATATGTAATTGGTTCCCCAACGGCCAAACCAGGAGCCGTCATCCTCCTGTTCGTTGCGTATATATTCGATAGTGCGCCCCAAAGCCGGCAGGTATTCAGCATGATCCTGGGCGACTCTAGCCATTAACATGGCACAACGCGCACTGACATCCGAGGTTGGGGGATCCAATAAAGCCCCGTGGTCCGCAAAAGGAATTTCATCAAGATAATAATAGGTGTTATCGACATCAAAAGCCCCGTAACCGCCGTTTTTGGATTGCATACCCACTATCCAGCGAGTTGCTCGATGTATTGATTCATCCAAATCAGGTAATTTGGATTCAGCCATGGCAAAAGCCACCACGGCGGTATCATCGACATCAGGATAATAGGGATTTTCAAACTGGAATGCCCACCCGCCACCAGCCAAATCAGGTTTGGATATACGCCAATCGCCGGGTTCATCCAACAATTGCTTGCTTTTAAGCCAGTTGTATGTTCGCGTCAGAGCGGGGTTAAACATGCGGTTAACTGCGTCTTTTCCTTTATCAGCTTCTTGCAAAGCTAATGCTGCAAGTGCCGTATCCCAGACTGGAGATAAACAGGGCTGGCAATACGCATCATGTTCGTTGATAACCAATAATTTATCTATTGCCTTGCGTGCAGTGACGATAAGCTCATGATCTTTAGGCATGCCAAGCAGCAACAAGGCTTCATAGGCCGCCATCATGGCAGGTGAAATGCCGCCGAGACCATCTTCGCCGTTCAGCCGCTCAATAATCCAGTCTTTTGCTTTTTCAATCGCAAGGTCATGTGATTTTTTAGGGATTAAGGGGCGCGTTGCACGGCCTAAAAAATCCAATCCCAAAAAAACTTTATTTAATAAAGTTCTTTCAGGAAAATAGTGCCGTTCTTCGTCAGGATGTGTGACAAAAAGCTCCAATATATTGACATTATTAGGGTTTTTAGCGGTCGCCTTGAGTGTGCATAGAATGAACAGCGGCACCATAACCGTTCTGGACCAGTAGGCAACTTTATCCAAATGGAACGGAAACCAGCTGGGAAACAGCATAATTTCTACAGGGATATACGGAACCCCGCGCCAGGGTAACTGCTCAAATGTCGCCAGCGCAATGCGCGTGAAAACATTGGCTTTTGCTGCACCGCCCTTGCTAAGGATGTAATTTCTCAAGCGGGTCATATGTGCTGCATCCGGGGAGTCACCCGCTAATTTTAAAGCATAATAAACCTTGACACTGCAACTGATGTCCCCTGGGCCGCCTGTAAATAGCGGGTAACTACCATCTTCAGACTGACGGGATCTCAAATAGTTGGCTATTTTGGCTTGTAACGGCTCATCACATTCACCCAGATAGTGCATCATCAAAATGTATTCAGCTGGAATCGTGCAGTCTGCCTCCAGCTCGAACACCCAATAGCCGTCTTTGTCCTGCAGGCTTAATAACTTATCCTGCGCTCTGCTAATGGCTTTATTGAGGTTGTAAGCCTTGGAATAAATAGCGGTTGATGAACTGGAAGCATGACCAGTATGTGTTTCTGTATATGCGTCTTTAAACATAAGTACGTCCTTAAAGGTCTAAGTTGGCTTTTGAGGAGGATATTGAATACGTCCAGCCGGGAGTTTTTAGTTCTCGACTGGTTAAATTAAAAAGTAAAGTTAGCAAGGAATTGCTGCGACCCAGTATCCTGGTCGCAAGGATTGTAGCTTTAACACTCTTGC
>JBBQCU010000018.1:0-16341 GCA_038319065.1 Methylococcales bacterium | reverse complement strand
AAAATTGATTTTTCATCGGGAGAAATCCCTGTGCTTTAAAGCCTTTTTAAATAACAACTGGTTTGGTGTGGCTATATTTGCCGGCTTGGTGATGGGTTATTGGTTTCGTTGAGCCTGATCTTTGCAGGGTATACATCGTACACCATTGTTAATTAAGTGGCGTTGTAGACCGGAATAAGACCACCCAAGCCTGTCCAGAGCTTGTCGAAGGCATATCGCGTTGTGGTGTATCCGGCATTCTGACTGCGATGCCTAAAGTGCCAGCTGGAGCAATTATGTTCGGTATGCCGGAAACTCCAATTCCTGTTCTCCCTCGAATCGGGTTATTCCGGGTACAGGGCTGACGCGCTGAAAGTTCAGTTGTCAAAGACTGATAAGATACAATGGCACAACCATAATAAAGGAATCTGCAGATGTTTCGATTAAGTCAATACATGCGGGAACTGATAGCCCCGACACCCTTGAAACCCATACGCAAACCGGTTGCTCCAGTGGTTATCTGGAATTTAATCCGCCGCTGCAATCTCACTTGCAAACATTGCTACACAACATCGGCGGATATCGATTTTCCAGGCGAATTGACCACACCGGAAATCTATACGGTCATGGATGATTTAAAAGCATTTAAAGTGCCGGTGTTGATTTTGTCCGGCGGTGAGCCATTGCTACACCCTGATATATTCAATATTTCCCGGCGCGCCAAGGACATGGGTTTCTATGTGGCTTTGTCCAGTAATGG
The DNA here is from genome assembly GCA_038319065.1 of Methylococcales bacterium. GTDB lineage: Bacteria > Pseudomonadota > Gammaproteobacteria > Methylococcales > Methylomonadaceae > Methylobacter_C. The sequence continues at coordinate 15,602 of JBBQCU010000018.1, read as the reverse complement.
TACCAAAATTTCCCCTGATAATATCGATGAAATTGCCGAAATCAATTACCAATATATTGGCGTGAGTCTGGACGGCATCAAGGATACCCATGACCGTTTCCGGCGTGTAAAAGGCTCTTTTGACGAAGCCCTGCGCGGCGTGCACTTGTGCCTGGAAAAAGGAATTAAAGTCGGTATTCGTTTCACCTTAACCCAGGATAATGCCAAGGATTTTCCAGCTCTTCTTCAATTAATGGATGATAACGAGATTGACAAGTTTTATTTGTCACACTTGAATTATGGCGGCCGGGGTAATAGAAACCGCAAAGATGATGCTTATTTTGAAATGACTCGGGATGCCATGGATTTAATGTTTGAAACCTGTTTTGAATGGCTTGCAGAGGGGAAGGATAGGGAATTTGTAACCGGTAATAATGATGCTGACGCAGTTTATTTTTTGCATTGGGTCATCAAACATTTCCCGGCTAAAGCCAAGCATATAAATGACAAGCTGCAACAATGGGGCGGTAACGCCTCCGGCGTTAATGTTGCCAATATTGATAATCTCGGTAACGTACATCCTGATACATTCTGGTGGCATTATGATCTGGGTAATGTAAAGAAACGTCCGTTTTCAGAAATATGGATGGATACGTCTGATCCGTTAATGGACGGACTTAAACAGAATCCCAGGCCACTGGAAGGCCGTTGTGCCACCTGTCATTATCAGAACATCTGCAATGGGAATACACGTGTCAGGGCTGCACAGATAACTTCAAACTACTGGGCAGAAGATCCGGGTTGTTATCTGTCAGACGACGAGATAGCAGTGCCTCACTAATTAAGAATCAGGGAGCGGCTGTGGTTAAGCTGACGAAAGTCTTAGGTGTCACGGGATGAGCCGGAGCCGTATTCTTTTTCTGCCAGGATACACAGCAGTATGCCGGCATCCCGATATTTCATCGCGGCGTCATAAAACGTCATATGTTCGCCGGTTGGATGAAAGAGGGTCACATTGCCTTCACTGCCTGAAACCATTAGTTGGTTACGGATGTGGATGTTGGCAAAGGTTCCCCTACACATTACCTGATCGTTACTTCGGCGTGAACCATAAATGTTCCAGTCTTCTCGCTCTATGCCCTTATCAAGAAGGTATATGGCTGACGGAGAGCCGGGGGGCGATTTGACCAGCCGGTGATATATGATCTGTGGTATCAGAATCCCCGAACAGGGCCAGTACCTGCATTCCGGTAAGAGGAGCTATCTCTTGATGACCGGTCGTAAATACTTCAAAGAACATATCATTTTGGTTAAGACCAAATAAATAAACCTTGAGTTTCTTATCTTTCAATATTTATTTCTTTTCTGAATCGAATCGGCGCATTGGTACATTTCCTCGATATTGGCGGTATTCCAGTGCCCGAAGCAGCAGGACTTTTTTTCTTGCTCCTCAAACCCTGGCTGGCCCGGCAAGGAATTTTTTTGTGAACACCTTGTATTGGGTATTTAATACCCAGGTCTCAATTATTACGGATCCCAGTTCGAGTCAATCACCGACATAAATCATTCATCTTATGTTATATAAAACAGATATAATTATCGGATATTATCGTTTTTTTAAAATGATTGTTTGATTTAATCTCTTCGAAAAAATAGCCCGGGTGCATTCCATGCACCACTCATCATAAACAGCAAGACATAAAAAACAGGATATAAGGAAAAACAGATGTTTAAGATTTTGACCTATAACAATATATCACGAGCTGGACTGGACAAGCTTCCAAGCGAGCGCTACGAAGTTGCATCGCAAGTCGATAAGCCCGATGCTATTTTGCTGCGTTCTTTCGACCTCCATAATCAGCCGATTCCCGAATCGCTCAAGGCAGTCGGTCGGGCTGGAGCGGGGGTTAATAATATTCCTGTAGCTGAATATTCAAAGCGCGGTATTCCGGTATTCAATGCGCCGGGCGCCAATTCAAATGCTGTGGCTGAGCTGGCCATCGCGGGGATGCTGTTAGCCGCCAGAAATATCGTACCTGCATTAAATTTCGTCCACGGCATGGAAGGTGATGAGGAGAGCATCAACCATCAAATTGAGAAGAACAAAAAACATTTTGCCGGCTTCGAGCTATCCGGCAAAACTCTGGGCGTATTGGGATTGGGTGCGATCGGGGTAAAAGTAGCCAATTCGGCTACCGCTTTGGGCTTGAATGCAATCGGGTTTGATCCGTTTATCTCGCTGGAAAGTGCCTGGAAACTTAACTCATCCACAGTACCCGCAACCAGCATAGATGATCTGGTTTCTCGTGCGGACTTTATCAGTCTGCATATCCCGTTGAATGATAAAACCAGGAATTTGTTCAGTAAAGACCACATAGACCGCATAAAGAAAGGATCGACATTACTCAACTTTTCCCGTGCGGGTGTAGTGGATGAAGTGGCTGTCCTGGCGGCTTTGGACTCCGGCGCTCTTCATGCCTATGTCTGTGATTTCCCAACGCCTGCATTGATAAAACATCCACGGGCTTTTGTGCTGCCTCACCTGGGCGCATCCACGGAAGAAGCCGAAGACAATTGTGCCGCAATGGTGGCGGATCAGCTGCGTGAATTTTTGGAAAATGGTTCCATTCGTAACTCGGTAAATTTCCCGGAACTTGTTATTCCAGCAAGTGAAGAAGGTGAGCGGCTGGCAATTGCCAACCAAAACGTGCCTAATGTAGTCGGTCAAATTTCTTCAGTCCTGGGAGAGGCTGGTCTGAATATTTTGGATCTATTCAACAAGTCGCGTGGCGATTATGCGTATACGCTAATAGATATTCATGCCGATGCTCCCGCCCAAATACTGGAACACATACGCTCAATTGATGGCGTATTGTCTGTCCGTGTCGTTTGATTTAATCACTGAAGACAAGCGATAAAAAACGGTTGTATGTTGGATTAAGCAGGTAAATACAACTGAGCTTGTAGAGACTTCCCTCAGACCATTGCTATCTCCACAAATCGTGGGACCTTCATACCTGCATGGTTTTACGTCAGGCTATCCTGCCTGACGCCTTCGTTTTGATGCAATTCTGTTCCAGACAGATTTGTGCCGGAATCCAGACTCCATGGATGGATATAGTTTACTATCCATGGCACTGGAAACCCGCTTCCCGGCGGGTATGACGATCTGTGTGTACTCGCTATATTTCATATTAAGACCAAAACACAGAACCTATCCTGGATTTTCGGCAATAATTGCGGTTAGTGTCAGGGTTTTATCTGTATTTTAAAAATAAATTATCGCTGGATAATCACTGATTTTCTGTTGTTTTTATACAAAAAGCCAAGAAAGCCGTCAAAATTTATCTGTTCATTTAACAACATTAAATACCCTTGGCAAACTTCCCTTACGCCAAAGATCGATTCTAAATAGATTGTTGCAAACTAGCAACTGGCTATTATGACACCCGATAAACAGCCTAAAACTGTACCTCCCCAGTATTTAATAAATAAATAAATCGCTTGTTTTGTGTATTTAACGAGAGGATTATCTATATTCAAATTAAAAAATAGTGGGTAACCAAGCATGAAAATTATAACGAAAATGATTTTACTGGCCTCCCTCTTTGCGATAGCTGCCACTGCTTTTTTCCAGCTTTTCGTTTTATTAACAAACACACTATTTGCTCATCAAGCTCATAATCACCCTACTTCAAGACCAGGTTAAATACCCCTCATTCCGAATTTCCGCATTAGGCGCTAATTGTGTAACTAACGACAACAGGTTGTTTCTCTGTTGAACTTTACGCGGCAAGTCCGATGGTTTCAAAGGTGCGATGCAGTTCCTCACCTAGCGTTAGGTAACGTTTATCAAGTGGGCTAATATTTTTCGGAGGTCGACCGAGAGGTCGAACCACTCCGACGGGTAGTGGCTTAATGACCTTGTCTCGCAGCACGAGATAAGAACACATGGTGCGAACCCCAAAGGGACCTTCTCCATTTTTATCGTCCCGAATTGGTATTGTCCGTTATAAACCGATTGCAAAGTTAGTTGATCCCCCGCTTTGCGAGGTAGCCGCACAACAGAAAATAAGGGCGGGACCTCAGCCGGTTAAACCGGCTGAGGTATGCATACAACCCCTCCTTTATCCACCCGTTTGCGTAACAGCGAATGGAAGCGTCCGCCCATTTCCCTATTGCCAGGAAATCGAATTCTTCGCCAGAAGAAACGAGTAAATCCGTCGGGCTGTAATGGCTTTCACCATAATGGTTTTTAGGTTTATTTAATTGTCTTTATGCAAAAATATCACGAAAGGCAGCCTATTTGGACTTAATAAGATTTTTGCAGTCAGGCAGGGCAAGCAACGCTTTTCTCCCGCATATTCAGGTGGGAAAAAAAGCCTGTCCGCCCAGCTTGGCTTTTTAAATATAAAATATATCAAACACTTATTTTATTTTGCGGAAAGTTGGGGTATTTTCCCATTACAAATTGATATTCATAATCCACCACATGATATTCCTTATACTTTTCTAAAATCCAGGGATGGTAGTTGTTTGCAGGGTTATTGGCCCGATCCAGGACACTCTGATGCACCCACGGCTCTCCAATTTTGTCGTCCCATTGCCTTTGTTTTTGAATATAGTATTTTTCGAGGTAGAAGTGTTCGGCTGTCCCCTCTCGCGAGTTATGCATTTTACCATTGGCATCTTCAGTGATTTTACCCTTTAGCTTCTCAAGACATTCAAGATCCTCATGATCAGGAATATGCAACAAAACACCATATTTGACGGCTTTTTCGATCATCCAAACAAGTGGAATGTTGGAAAGAGTTTGCTCTGGGTAGCCGCCCCCACATCAGTGTGCATCCCGCAAAACAACACCTGCGTCGCCCACCGTTTTACGTCTTCTTTGTCCTCGCCAGTGTCACTTCCCCATAGGATGGGATGAAAAGTCTTGCGTTCATCATCGATAGCTAAGGCGTGATAGGCCCGAATAACGCTATTGCTTAAGCTAAAATTTTGAAACTTGTGCGGAAAAAATTTATCAATAATGTTATCAAGGATCGAAATCTGGGATATTCCTAGCGCGGCCACAGTATCGAAGCAGCCTACGAATTCGATTTTCGTCCACATGTTGTGATGCTTTTCCACAAACTCTGCAGCACGGCTATTGATTTGATTTAGGGCGTTCTTGTCCTTGGAAGCTTCGTCTTGACTCTTGCTTTCAATTGACTTATAGATATTGTAGGCTTCATTAATAAGGTCTGGACGAGATTGGGGTAGGATTCCAAAATGGTGTATGAAATACGCCAGACTTCGAACCGTGGCAGCGCCGCGACTGAAGCCAAAAAGATAAATCTTGTCTCCTGCTTCATAGTTATTAAAGATGAAACGGTAACAGTCAAGAATGTTTTTCGACATTCCCATGCCGAATATGTTGCCGGCAATTTTCCGCCAAACTGTCCCTAGCCCCGGATCGTAGAAAACCACTTGCTCTTTGGTGCGGTCCTCAAGTATGTTAAAAAGCTTGTAAATATTGGTGTTGTTCCCTTGCCCTCCTATTTGTCCAGTGCCATCGGACAAAACCACAATGTTCTTCGACATTTCATTACTCCTTAAATTAAAGTTTTTGCAGATTAATAGAAAAATAATTTTCTATTAATCGAGAAAATCCTCTTTGAGAATATGATCGCTAGAGGATACGTCGCGCCTATTTTTCTAGTTTTTTTTGATATTGCTTCAAAATCCGGCTGGCATTCCAAGCAGAAGTCAACCGTGGATGTATTTATAACAGCCTCGATTGTCTTGTGCAAACAGCAAATCGCCCAGCAGTTGATAAGCCTGAAGGGTAGGCCGAGTAGTAATACCGCCGCGCCTTTTCCAATTAGCCATGTTAGAACTGGGATGATCATTCTAAACAATGTCCATCATTGATCAATAATAACTCCGGTCAACATCATTTTTTTCAAAAATGTGGCTGTTTGATGTATATTTAAACGTATTTGTAGTTGTATCCATCAGCGACTGAGGTTTTTTGTTAAAACATTTTTGGTTACATAATTTAAACAAGCACCACTCAGAAAAACCGATGAACTCAAAACACTTTCAAACTCCTGACGCTCTTGACGGTTTTGCTAATGCAATATGGCTGTGGAGAGCGAACCCTGACAAAGCAACATCAGGACGCAATTAAGGATGCTGCCATCGCTGAAGGTAATGACATTAACGACAATCTGCTGGCTATCACCCGAGAAAAATCTGATGTGGTTTGGAATGAAGATAAAACCAGGTTGCTCGTGGTGACCTGGAAACAACTTAAGAAGGATTATGAAGGTTACATAAAATATGACATGCAAACCTCATACAATCCAAACCAAGTGGTGTGGGTTACTGCCGCACATCAGGTAAAGACATTCTGTTATCGCTATCTCCATGAAAACCCAAGGCAACTGACGATGAACTTAATCTGCGTCTAAACCAATATTTGGGTTTACCCCAATGCGGAAAATGACTTGTTTGTCGAGTTGTGGGTTAGGCCAAGGGATATTTTTCGCCCTTGTGTCGATTGGGGGAATCACGAAAGTAAATTCGGCGCCAGTGAATTTATCTTAACACCCAATACACCCTATGAAATTGAACAAGCTGTTACAACTCGCGATTATTGCAAGTAGGAGTAGCAGCAAAAAATGATGTTTTAAGTAGAATAGTCTGGGTAGCTTCGGCTTACCAATGAAACCAACGGACGAACCCTTTGGCTGAGTTGTAGCGATAGCGTATACCCGGCACTCCCGCAAATGCCAGGTTTTTTAACCCAGTCAACCACATTTCTTACAACGCCGACTTCTCAACAATCTGCACCCGTTGGGTAACGCCGCATACCAGGGTATAGGGTATGGTATCCGCGCAGAGTGCAATTTCTTCAACGGCCAGGCCATCACCCCACAATGTCACCGGGTCGCCGGGTTTGGCATGCGACTGGGTTTCCAGATCAACGGTAATCATGTCCATTGACACTCTGCCGATCAGCGGCACGCGCTGTCCATTAACCAGGACGGGCGTTCCGGCTTTGGCATAACGCGGATAACCATCGCCATAACCGATGGCTACAACGCCCAGCGTGGTCGGCTTTTCACACATCCAGGTTCCTGAATAACCGACTTTATCGCCTGTTGCTATGGGTTTTACCGCAATCAACCGTGAATGTAAGCCCATAATCGGCTTTAATCCCAGTTGCTCACCGGTGATGTCCGGGAAAGGTGAAATACCGTATAACATGACGCCCGGACGCACCCAATCGGTTAAGGCTTCTTTCCAGGCTAAAATACCTGCCGAGTTGGCAATGCTGCACTCGTTCGGAGACGAAAGGCCGGGAGCGAGCGCGGCCAAAGTATCATTAAACAAAGTGATCTGTTTAAGCGTCGTCGTGTCCTGTTTATCATCCGCATTCGCTAAATGCGTCATCAGACTGATAGGCTGTTTGATGATCGAACATTGGTTTAAGCGTAGAAAAACCGCGTTAAATTCCTTGGGTTTAAAACCCAGACGGTTCATGCCGGTATCGAGTTTTAACCAGATGGCAATCTGCCCTTGTTCCGTTCTGCTTTCAAGAATTTCCAGTTGGGTATAGGAGTGCACGACTGGGTCCAATTGATATTGCAATAATTCATCCAGCTCTTCGGCACAGGAAAAGCCTTCTAAAACGGCAACCCTGTTTTTAATTCCCGCCTTGCGCAAACGGATACCTTCATCAACGCGCGCCACGGCAAAGGCATCAACATTTTGCAAGGCTTCGGCAATGCGCAACAAGCCATGCCCATAACCATTCGCCTTGATGACGGCCATGATTTTTGCATCCGGCGCGTAACTGCGAACCCTTTGCAGGTTATGTTGCACAGCATCCAGATTCAGTACCGCATAGGCTGCCGGTATCATTCATAGTCTCCCGCGTTATATTGGCTTCCGGCGAAATTTTCAAACCGCGTGTATTGCCCCAGAAAGGTGAGCCTGACTGTTCCTAGTGGCCCATTACGTTGCTTGCCGATAATAATCTCGGCGATACCTTTATCCGGACTGTCTTCGTTGTAGACTTCGTCACGATAAACAAACACAATCAAATCGGCGTCCTGCTCAATGGCACCCGAGTCTCGCAAGTCGGACATCACCGGACGTTTATTGGGGCGTTGTTCAAGATTCCGGTTAAGCTGTGATAACGCCACCACAGGCACGTTCAATTCCTTGGCCAAGGCTTTTAAGCCTCTGGAAATATCGGAAATTTGTTGCACCCGGTTGTCACCACTGGCAGGCGACTGCATTAGCTGTAGATAATCCACGACAATCAATCCCAACTGACCATGCTCACGCGCCAGCCGCCTGGCTCTGGCACGCACTTCGGTCGGTGTCAGGGCGGGCGAATCATCAATAAATAATTGCGTGCCTGCCAGTAGATTAATGGCCGAAGTCAAGCGCGGCCAGTCATCATCCTCCAGCTTACCGGTTCTGACCTTATGCTGATCTATACGGCCCAAGGAAGACATCATACGCATGGCCAGCGAGTCGCCAGGCATTTCCATACTAAATACCGCAACCGGTTTATCACTTTTCAGGGCAATATTTTCGGCCATGTTCATGGCAATTGTGGTTTTACCCATGGAAGGCCTACCCGCCACAATAATCAAATCGGCAGGCTGCAAACCGGAGGTTAATTCATCAAAATCGGTAAATCCGGTACCGGCGCCGGTAATGGAACCGTCCTGTTCAAACAGTGTTTCAATTTTATCAACGGCTTTAGCCAGTAACGATTTAATGGGTATAAAACCACCGCCCTGCCCCTTTTGCCTCTGTTCCGCAATTTGAAAAACCTGCCGCTCTGCATTCTCCAGCAGATCAGCGGTGTCACGGCCCTCGGTATTAAAAGCTGAATTCGAGATTTCAGTCCCGATATGAATCAGTTGCCGCAGTACCGAGCGATCTCTGACAATATTGGCGTAAGCAACGATATTAGCCGCACTGGGCGTATCTTTTGCCAGCATGATCAAATAAGACAGTCCACCGACATTGTCTAACTCACCAATGGCTTTTAACGCATCCGACAAGGTGATAACATCAAAAGGAATCTGTTTTTCCGCGAGTTCTTCAATCTTCCTGAAAATAAGCTGGTGGCTCCGGCGATAAAAATCTGTTTCAACAACCTTGTCAGCGATAGAATCCCAGGTTTGATTATCCAGCATCAAGCCACCCAACACCGACTGCTCGGCCTGTATGGAATTGGGTGGAACTTTCAGGGCATCCAGTGAATAATCACGTTCGATGGAAAAATTTTCAGGCATGGTTAGTAAATGCTAAAAAGACAAATGGTAACACGAGGAGGGTTTTCAGTCATTGGCTACACTGTTCACGAATCAATAGTTAGCGGACGCTGCTGGAGGCTGATTATGGAGCATTAAATAAAGATACCTGTAAAAAATCTGAAAAAATTAAAATGCAAAAATCCGGTCATTGATCCGATACCTATAGTATAAAAGGCGCGTATAAAGTACCCTAAATATCCCGGAAGCCTGGAAACAGGCCATATCATTATATTTAGGGAATTTCATTTATGACTACCCACTCTCAGAACCCGCAACCCAATCGCCAGACACTCTATGTCGCTATAGCACTCGTGCTCGGCATTTTGGTTGGCGAACTACTCAATTTGACACTGGGTAGTTCCGGGATGGACAAACCGAATCCTGTACTGAGTGGGATCATTGAGATTTTTTCCGTATTAACGGATATATTTCTCAGATTGATCAAAATGATCATCGCGCCTCTGGTGTTTTCTACCCTGGTGGTTGGCATGGCCAAAATGGGCGATATTAAAACCGTCGGACGCATCGGCATTAAGGCACTATTGTGGTTTTTTTCCGCTTCAATTTTCAGCCTTTTATTGGGTATGTTACTGGTTAATGTGTTTGAGCCGGGGAGTTCTTTACATATTGAATTACCAGCAATTGGCGCGGAAACCGGACTGCCGGAAGTCAAGCCAACACTAGGAAATTTTGTCGCTCATATATTTCCTAAAAGCATCATTGAGGCGATGGCTACAAATGAAATTTTGCAAATTGTTGTGTTTTCCATGTTCTTTGGTATAGCCTGCGCTTCGATCGGAGATCCGGCACGGCCAACGGTCAAGTTGCTCGATTCCTTAGCGCACATCATGCTCAAGGTCACCGGCTACGTTATGCATTATGCACCGGTGGCGGTTTTTGCCGCAATTGCCTCGGTTATTGCACAACAGGGCATCGGTGTGCTGCTGTCTTACGGCAGATTTATCGGGGAGTTTTATTTTGGGTTGTTGTTGCTGTGCAGCATGCTTGGCGTTGTGGGTTTTCTGTTTCTTGGCCAAAGAGTATGGTCTCTACTACGCCACATCCGTGAACCTATGCTATTGGCTTTCGGCACGGCCAGTAGCGAGAGCGCTTACCCCAAGTTACTACAGCAACTGGAACGTTTCGGCTGTGATGAAAAGGTCTGTGGACTGGTTTTGCCTTTGGGCTATTCGTTTAACCTCGACGGCAGCATGATGTATATGACGTTTGCCGTTTTGTTTATTGCCCAGGCTTACGGTATCGATATGCCTCTCGCCGATCAGCTTATCATGCTGCTGGTATTGCTGTTCACCAGTAAGGGGGTGGCAGGCGTACCCAGAGCCTCGCTGATTGTCATCTCTGCAACCCTGTCGATGTTTCATATTCCCGAAGCCGGTTTGCTTTTGTTGTTGGGTATTGACCAGATTCTGGATATGGGCCGTAGTGCGACTAATGTGTTTGGTAACAGCATTGCCGCGGCGCTGGTTAGCCGGTGGGAAAAGGTATTGCGGCATTAGCTGTTGCTTTAGTTGAAGGATTATTTCCCGCCTTATGCATCAACCATAGGCGATTTCCAATAACTATCATCGAGGGGCTGCGTTCAACATGAAACTTGAATACACTGCTGAGTTTCGTTTCTACGAAGAATTAAACGATTTTCTTCCGCCGGAGCAACGCAAACGAACCATTCCCTATCGCTTCAGCGGACATCCGGGCATCAAGGACCCCATCGAAGTTTTCGGCGTACCTCACACCGAGGTAGAACTTATTACCGTCAACGGGGAGCCGGTGGGATTCGGCTATCAACTCCAAGCCGGCGATCGTGTCGCGGTCTACCCGGTTTTCAAAAGTCTGGACATCAGCCCCTTGCCCGGACTGCGCGAAACAACTTTGGACAAACCCCGCTTCATCCTGGATGTCAATCTGGGCAAACTTGCCAAGCGCATGCGTTTATTGGGTTTTGACAGTCTTTATCGTAACGACTATCGGGATGCTGAAGTTGTGAAAATCGCCGTGAACGAGCAACGCATCGTGCTGACCCGTGACCGCCGGCTGTTGTATATCAAACATATCAGTCATGGCTACTGGGTTCGTGCGGTCGACATCGAAAGCCAGGTCGAAGAAGTCCTGCGGCGCTTCGACCTGCACAACTCAATTCAGCCCTTTGCTCGATGCCTGGTTTGTAACGGTGTGCTGGCACCTGTCGCCAAGGCAAATATTCTGGATCGTCTCGAACCCAAGACACGCCTCTACTATGAAGTTTTCCATCGATGCACCGATTGCCGGCGAATCTACTGGGAAGGCTCGCACATGGAGGATATGCGGCAACGCATCGCCGGTTTTTCAGCTGCTTCCCGGAGAACGGAAGCCGCTGAGTTTCCGTCGCTTGATTCACAAACGCTGTATAAGGAATGCACGGATAAGCCCTGAACTGCCGCTATTCGAACCGGCGACGTTTGTTGCTTATTTGCCGTCAATATCGGCAAAGTCCGTATAAAGGTAATTATCCGAAGGCTGATAAGGCCACGGCGATTGCGCCGGGGATAAATCGCTGATCAATCTAAACCCATTCCAAGCGATACAAGTCCGGACGCCGGTTCGCCAGATTGCGAGTGGCGCCGCGAGTACGAACCTGTTTTAACAAATCCAAATTAACATCGGCAATCAGCGTCATTTCAGTATTTGGGGTTGCTTCCGCCAATATTGCATCATGCGGAAATGAAAAATCACTGGGACTAAAAATGGCCGCTTGGGCGTATTGGATGTCCATATTCTCGGCATAAGGTAAATTCCCGACACTGCCGGTAATCGCCACAAAACATTCATTTTCTATAGCGCGGGCCTGAGAACAATAGCGCACCCGTTGGTAGGCATTTTTAGTATCGGTCCAGAATGGCACAAAAAGCACCTGTGCGCCCTGGAAAGTTGCCAAGCGGGCAAGTTCGGGAAACTCGGAATCATAACAGATCAATACTGCGATTTTGCCGCAATCGGTATCGAATACCTTTAACGCATCCCCGCCCTTTACACCCCAGCAACTAACTTCATCAATGGTGACATGAATTTTGTATTGCGCTTCAAAAGTGCCATCCCGCCTGAGCAGCCAGGAGACATTGTAGAGCTCATGATTACTATATTCAGGCATGGAACCGGCAATAATGTTGATATTGTAAGACATGGACATTTCCAGTAAACCATTCCGGATTTCACTGGTAAAACCGGCCAAAGCTCGAATGGCGTCGGGTGGGTTTTTATCATTAAACAAGCCCATGAGTGGCGCGCTCATATACTCGGGAAACAGAACAAAGTCGGCCTGGTAACCCGCTACGGCATCAATAAAAAATTCGGCATGCTTGAGCAACTCTGCGACGCTGGTCAAGGTCCGCATCTGCCACTGCACAACACCTAAACGGATAATGTTTTTGGGGCCGCCAATGGAAGGCAATTTATCGACATAATCAAGATTGACCCATTCAAGAAGTGTCGCGTAGCCCTTGGAGTCCTCATCTACAGGAAGATAGCCGGTTAACACCTTGCGCACGTGGAAGCCGTTAACTAATTGAAATGTAAGTACCGGGTCAAAAATTTCCCGGTTCTTGACCTCTTCAATATAACGTACCGGCGTCAAGGTATCGGCGTATTGGGCATAGCCAGGGATCCGGCCACCGGCAATAAACCGGCGTAGATTGAGATTCCGGCATAATTCCTTGCGCGCGTCATACAATCTTCGTCCTAAACGTAGCCCTCGATATTTAGGATGAACAAAAATATCGATACCATATAAGGTGTCTCCTTTCGGGTCATGATGAGTTAAATAACCATCGCCGGTAATTTGAGCATAGGTGTGGACATCGCCAAAGCGGGCATAATCAACGATCATACTCAACGCTGCAGCCACTAACTGACCGTTATCTTCAATGACAATCTGCCCTTGAGGAAATCGGGCAACTTGAGAAGCATACTGATCCCGTTTCCAGGCACCACCCAAATTACCATAAACATGCTCCATCAAGACTGCAATGTTATCGTAGTCTTCAAGCGTTAAAAGGCGAAGTAGAAGCTTATGTTTCTCAGTTTTGGCTTTTTTCATAACTTTTATTGCTAAATTTCTAATAAGCTTGGCCGGCCGGTTTGAACTTTTTCAACTTGTTCAACAACCTGTTTAAGTTCGGCCAAATTTAAATTGGTCAGTAATTTGCTATCGTTGCTTTTTTAGAGTCTTTTTTGTTTACTTCTTTCTCTATTGATGGTTTAATCTTGGGAAATTCGGTTACTGATTTTTTTGATTTTGGCTTTTTTGTACTCATCATGGATTTCCTATGGTTTTTAAACAAAGGAAACAGTATATACCGTTTATACGGTTTATCAATTGCATAGTGTCAGCCATGATCAATTCGAATTTCGTTAAAATCAAACACATTACTCCAGGTGTAACCGGGCGGCAGTTTTATCTTTGTCCGGTATTTCGGTGTCCGATAATGGAACGGCGGGGGATAAATCGACAGGTATTTCCATATTTACCTATCGAAATGCCGGGCATGCGTGTTATGCCCGGCTAAATATCGGCCTCAACCCACGAATCTTGTGGGTCGAATATAGTATCCTTCACCGAACGTTCATTTCTTTGTCACATTATAATGTTAAAATTTTAACTTAAATTTACAACCGTTGTGCTTAAACAAAACTCCCGGCTAGCGCCTTGTCGCGTTGGCAGGTCAAATGGCAACAAAAACTTGGAGACTATTAACATGAACTTTAACAATACCCTACGAAATATCACTGCCGCCGTTGCCTTTGGGGCTTTCGGCATTACCATGTCCCCGGCGGCCCATGCTACCGCGACGTACAGCGCCAATGCATCTGTGGAGATCACCCTCCTCACCGACATCAGCGGCGGAATTCTCGGTCAGGGTGGATTCGTCAATTACGAGAGCTTTATGACTGGACAAAATGCCACCGGTGGCGGCCAGACGAACTTCACCTCATTCCCCGGTTCACCCGCAATCCCCATGATGACTAACGACTCCCTCAATCAGGATCAAATCGCTTATGGCGAAGCCTCCCCAACGGCGTCCTCTTTGCTGCAGAGCGAAGGTTCCATCACCATGACTAACAACTCCACTAGTATGGTTGATTTGATATTCGCGTACTCAATCCAGGCTGCTCCCAGCGTAGGCGCAACAGGTAATGCCCTTTCCGAGGATGCCCTTGCCGAGTCCAACATCCATATTTTTGACGAAAACTCCACCTTCGCTGCCATCCTTAGGGACCTCACCGCAAACCTCAACACTGGTGTGACGCCTCTCAACGAATCAGGAAACTTCACGGTCCAGGTGGCCGCTGGTGCCTCCAATACACTTAGAGCCTTGGTCGATACCCACGGCAATGCGGCCTTTGTTCCTGATACTTCTGTTCCTGAACCAGAAGCCCTGGCCCTTCTCTTAGCCGGCTTGTTCCTTGGCTTTACCGTTCGTCGCAGTGTCCCAGCCGTGTCAACGAAAGTGATTTCCCCAGAGCAGAGCTGGGGATAGAATGCTCCTGGTTGTTCCCTGTGTCCGTCGTCGTGGTGATGTGATCCCGACAATGGATTCGGAACCGGAATTCCCATAGGTATAATCAAGCAAGTTACAGGAGAGCTCACACCATACCATGGGCTCTCCACATTTAATTTTATTCCATACCTCCTGCTTGATTTTGCAACGAGTGAAAAACATGATTATCTTTAGGGTCCGGATGACCTTGTATGATAGCGATCTTTTTAACCCTTATATAGCCCCTTGGCGCGTAGATTAGGTCGACATAAAACTTCTCCTCCCTCCTCCCTAACAAACTTGGTTCATAAGCATTGCGCCCTAACCTACCAAACTATTACTTTGTTTTTGTGGGAATTGGTAAATATTGGACGCTGTCGTACAAAATACATCAAATGCATCTGCCAGAAAAAAACAAGTATATTAATCAAATAATTTCTTGACCGTCCGCCAATTCGATTCATCAAATTGAAATAATACGAAGTTAGTATTCGTCCTTCCTATTAAATCCACTGGACTAGCTCAAATGTTTGATTTCAAAATAAATCGTCTAAAGCATCAAAGTATTATTGCCGTATTTTTTGCGCTCGTTTCTACTATCTATGCAGCACCATCTTTTGCCGTTACAGATCCTGTTGTATTGACATTTTGGCTACCCACTTAAGCCGGGACAAAATTAGAGCTAGACTGTCGTATTTTAGTATCATGAGTTAATGACCAAAAAAACAATACAACACAGAAAATACGAGCAGCTAGCTTAGCG
>JBBQCU010000017.1:0-16991 GCA_038319065.1 Methylococcales bacterium | reverse complement strand
TGGGCTTAGGAACGAAGCCCATCCAAATATTCCAAGGTATGAAGATCAAATACGCCTGCATTACTCCTGAATTTATATTCTTTTATGGCACGTTGCGTAAACAAATAGCATCGAGCATGCATCATTTTATTGCTGATTATTGCAGATATTATTCAGATGGGGCTATGCAAGGAAAATTATATGGAGTGTGTGGATATCCTGGCGCTATTGAATCCAGCGATGCCAACGACAAGGTTTTTGGTGAGCTATATAAGATGCTTGATCGAAAGCGGTTATTAGCCTTGCTGGATGAATACGAAGAATGTAATGACAGATTCTCTATACCGCAAGAATATAGCCGTAAGCAGCTTTCTATAGAACTTTCCAGTGGTGGCTCGGTTGTAGCTTGGGTGTATGTTTACAACCAAGATATCTCGAAACTACAGCAAATAAAATCGGGGGATTATCTTAGCGGCTAACGAAGGTTTAGAATAATTTCCTAAGGTAGTAAGACGTTTAGCCTAAGAGCTAAACGTCTTACAAATCTTACAATTGTTCATTGCGTTAATAGAGATTAATCGGGTTTGATGGTTTCACTATAGATCAATTGCGCCAAAGCTTAACTGCGCCTTATAGTGGTGTGATTTGTACAGAACCAGTTCCTTTAATACCGAGTTCTTTAGCGGCAGCGTAGGATAAATCCAATGCTCTTTTGCCATGATAAGGGCCTCTATCATTGATGCGTACAATAACGCTACGATGATTTTTCAGGTTGGTGACTTGAGCATAAGATGAAAGAGGCAAAGTTTTATGTGCCGCAGTCATTGCATACATGTTAAATCTTTCACCGTTTGCGGTTCTTTTGCCATGAAACCTGGGACCATACCAAGAAGCAATGGTTGAATGATGAGTTTTTGAATGGTGTTTGGTTTTATGTGCTTTAGCCACATCAACCGTGTGTCGACGCGATGCTTCCGCCGATTGTATTGGGTTAGAAAAATAACTGCATATAACAACAAAAAAAACTGCTAGTATCAGATTATTCATAAATAAAAAGCCTTTTTTAATTAAAATCTATGGCCTGTTCAGTAGTTGGCCATTTATAAAGAACCAAGGTGTTCGGGTTGTGTCCAACGCCCGCGGTTCTTTGTCTTGCTGCACTAAAGCAATTGTTTTGCTCTAGGGTTTCTAGCGTTAATTATTTTAACGCGAGGCAATTTTAACTTGGTAAGTCTTAAGGGTATCTTAAATGCGACATAAATTATCTTAAAAGCGACAGAAAGTCGAAAAAGTCAGCTTGAAGATAATTAATAACTTACATGATCAACGTATATTTTATTATTCAAATGATGTTCTTGGGATACCAGCGCAAACTTTCAGATGTTGTTCCAACGGGCTTATATTCAGCACCCACCCAACCCGAATATGAAGATTTTTCAATGGCAGAAAAAAGGCGTTCAAAATTAATTTGTCCTGTACCGGGTTGCCCGCGTCCCGGGTAATCTGCAAATTGGATATGGCCGATTTTATCAGCGTACCTGGCAATAAATTCATCCGGCTTGTCGTTCATCATCTGCATGTGATAAATATCATACTGCATAAACAGCTTGGGGTGTTTGAGCTGTTCTAATATGTCAAGCATTTGTTGGCCGTTTTGGATGATAAATCCGGGCATATCGTGAGTATTGACGGCTTCAAAAACTGTTTTAATGCCTAATGGCGCAAATGTCTCAACAGCAAAACACAGATTTTCTTTAAAGATTTTCAGATAATCCAGTTTCCGGTTTTCATTAAAACAACGCCCCGGCAGAACATTGATGGCCTCCGGTTTTAATAGCTTAGCGTATTCAAGCGCTTGAGCGACCGCCTGGCGGAAATGATCCTGTTTTTCAACCACACAGGCGAGCCCTTCGCCGCCATGTAGCAGATCATCAGCGTCCACATTAAATAACACCAATTTTAACTGCTCTTCTTCCAGGATGTTTTTCAGGGTTTCTGCACTCAGATTGTAGGGGAATTGTATTTCAACGGCATCAAACCCCTTTTGTTTAGCGGCTTTGAAACGGTTGGTAAGCTCTACTTCAGTAAACAATAAAGTTAAGTTAGCGGTGAATTTAAGCATCGTTTCTAGTAAATAGTTTAATTAATGTGGAAGGGTCTTGTTCCAAATAACCGTGGTTGCCGTGCAATTGCATGAGTTGCGCGGCTAGGCCGGACATCGGAATAGCAGCACCTTGTTTAACGGAAAAATCAACCGCCATATTCAAATCTTTTAATAATGTTTTAACTCGCCATTTAACGGGCTCAAAGGTTGCCGTTGCCATTTCCGGGCCGACGATTTGCAAAGGTCTGGAATCAGCAAAGCCGCCTGACAAAGCTTCCGGTATTTTTTCGGTATCTACTCCTGCTTGTTTGGCTAGGGCTATCATTTCTGCGATAACCAGAACATTGCAACTGACAATCATTTGGTTGCATATTTTGGTGACCTGACCGCTGCCTACGTCGCCCATGTGTGTAAGTTGTTTATAAAGAGGAGCCAGAACGACACGTGCTATGTTGATGTTTTCCATACTACCGCCCGCCATAATCGCCAAGCTGCCTTGTTCGGCTCCCGCGACACCACCCGAAACGGGTGCATCTACCCAACTCATTCCGCATTTTTCATACAACATTGACGCAAACTGCCGGGTGTTCTCAGGATGGATGCTGGATAAGTCAATCAGCAACTGGTTTGCTGAACCGTTTTCCAGAACACCATTACGTATGACTGATTCAACAGCCATCGTATCAGCCAGGCACAATAAAATAATAGTCGATGCTTTGACTAATTCAGCAACGGATGTACAAGCTTTAGCGCCTGCATTAATGACGGGTATCAGTTTTTCAGGGCTACGATTCCATACGCTGACACTAAAGCCGGCATTGAGCAAACGTAGGGTCATGGGTTTACCCATTAAACCAATACCTATGAAACCAAGAGCAGGTTTTTTATCTGGCATAATTATTGTTTTATATTTAGAGTTTGACGCGTTTATTGTTTCCATATATTATTTCACAGTTATGTTGGATCGATTGCCTGAATATATAGACCCCTTGCAACTGGCTGATAAGCGAGGTGCATTGAAGGGTCAAATACCTATAAGTAGTCTGGATCGTTTGGCGGAAATGCTCGTTAACGACACGGGAACAATTGCCGTCGACCTTTATTTTGGGCGGGAAGGCAGGCTGGTCAAAGTTGAAGGGCACATCAAGACTGTTTTGGAGCTTGTATGCCAAAATTGTTTGGGGGCTGTTACTTGGCCTATTGATTGCTTCGTCAAATTAGGCATTGTTACCTCTATAGATCAAGCGAATAGATTACCCGAGGATTTAGAACCTTTACTGGTTGAGGAAGGAAAAATTCCTCTTAAAAATATTATTGAAGATGAGATATTACTCATTTTGCCGGCATTTCCCAAGCACCGGCATAATTGCATTGCCCCTAAGTTTGACAATAACAGCTTAGATCCCTTAGTGAATGACGAGCAGTCATCCCCTAAAAACCCTTTTTCCATTTTAGCCAAACTTAAAAACACTGGAGATTTATAATGGCCGTACAAAAAAGTAAAGTATCGCGTTCAAGACGCGGTCAGCGTCGTTCACATGATGCCTTAACAGGCAGAGCATTGTCTCAAGATCCAATCACAGGTGAAACGCATTTGCGTCATCACGTTACCCCGGACGGTTATTTTAAAGGTCGCCAAATAGTAACCACAGGTGATGAAGATTAATAATCTTTCCCCTCTGGAATGATGCTATGCTGAACCAGACAGGTTTCAGCTTCCTTCAATAACTGCGGAGTTGTTCGTAAACGTGAGTTTAACAATTTCAATTGATGCAATGGGCGGAGATCACGGTCCTAAAGTCACTATCCCGGCATCATTGGATTGTTTAAGAAACAATCCAGACTTAAAACTGATTTTAGTGGGCGATGAGACTGTTATTAAACAGTTCTTGCCACAGGAATTAGCTAATTATCAAGATAGGTTAACGATCCATCACGCATCGCAGTGCGTCGGGATGGACGAGTCTCCATCCAAGGCGCTGAAAAACAAAAAAGATTCATCAATGCGGGTTGCTATCAATCTGGTTCGTGATGGCAGTGCGGATGCCTGTGTGAGTGCCGGCAATACCGGCGCATTAATGGCGACCGCACGCTTTGTTTTGAAAATGATCCCGGGGATTGATCGTCCTGCCATTATTTCCACGTTACCATCAATTTACGGCCATACCCATGTGCTCGATTTGGGGGCGAATGTAGATTGTACTGCTGAACACCTTTTTCAATTTGCGATCATGGGTAATGAATTGGTTAAAGCGGTTGAAACAATTGATACTCCAAAAGTGGGTTTGTTAAATATTGGCGAAGAAGATATGAAAGGTAATGAGCAAGTTAAATCGGCTGCAAAATTATTGGAAAATTCGTCGTTAAATTATATTGGTTATGTTGAAGGCAACTCTTTAAACGCTGGTGATATTAAGGTTGATTTAATTGTTACTGATGGCTTTGTTGGCAACGTTGCACTTAAATCCATTGAAGGTGCTGCCAAAATGATTGGCTTTGCGTTAAAAGAGGCTTTTGGCAAAAACATTTTAACCAAACTGGTTGGTTTGATTGCCTATCCGGTTCTTAAGTCGTTCAAACAAGGCATAGATCCCCGACTATATAATGGCGCAAGCTTTTTGGGACTCCGTGGACTGGTCATAAAAAGTCATGGGGGAGCGGATGTTCTTGCATATAAAACAGCTATTCAGCTTGCCGAAATTGAAGTCAAAAAAGATGTTATTAGAAAGATAAGCGAGCAAGTAGAAAAGATCTTGGCTCTGAGAGAAATCGCATGACGCGTTATTCAAGAGTAATCGGGACCGGGGGTTATCTCCCGGAAGAAGTTCGTACTAATGAGCAAATATCAGAGACTGTTGATACATCGGATAGCTGGATTTATGAGCGAACGGGCATTAAAAGCCGTCGTATAGCAGGTCCGGATGAATCGGCTGCAAGCATGGCTGAAATTGCTGCCAGACAGGCCATAGAAGCAGCCGCTTGTGATCCTGAAGCAATTGATTTAATAATTGTTGCGACTGGTACACCTGATCGCGTTTATCCGAGTACAGGTTGCTTGCTGCAACAGCGTTTAGGCATTAAAAATACGGTAGCCTTTGACGTGCAGGCCGCGTGTTCAGGCTCGATTTTTGCCTTAAGTATTGCCGATCAATATATCAAGTCAGGCGCGGCCAAGACTGTTCTTATTGTCGGCTCTGAAATTTGTTCGCGCATTGTCGACTGGACGGACCGGGGCACCTGTATTTTATTTGGTGATGGAGCGGGGGCCATGTTGCTGAGTGCTTCAGACGAAACAGGTATTTTGTCTACACATATTCATTCCGATGGGGAATATGAAGATATGTTGTATTGCCCAAACCCTCAAGTTGCTACCAATACTAACAAGCACGAAGCCGGCTACATCAGCATGCGTGGCAACGAAGTATTTAAAGTCGCTGTTAATACGCTGGGTCGAATTGTTGACGAAACACTGGAAGCTAATCATATGGATAAGTCGGATATCGACTGGCTAGTTCCCCATCAGGCGAATATACGAATCATTGTGGCAACCGCTAAAAAATTGAAAATGTCCATGGATCAAGTCGTGGTGACGCTTGAACATCAGGGTAATACCTCGTCTGCCTCGGTACTTATTGCCTTCAATGAAGCGGTACGTGATGGCCGCATTCAGCGTGGACAAGTGGTCTTGCTTGAAGCCTTTGGCGCAGGATTCACTTGGGGTTCCGCTTTAATTAAATACTAAATCAAGCGTATTCGAAGATGAACAAGCAAATGTACAATTTAGCTTTTGTTTTCCCCGGGCAAGGTTCCCAGTCTTTGGGTATGTTATCAGATTTGGCAGCCAATTATGATGAGGTGAAGCATACCTTTCAGCGCGCATCTGATGCACTGGGCAGGGATTTATGGTCTCTCATTGTTAGTGGTCCGGCCGAAGAACTTAATCAAACGCAAAATACACAACCAGCAATGTTGGCTGCCGGTGTCGCTGTATGGGAAGTGTGGTGTAAACGGAGCGCCATCCGGCCGGATTGGATGGCGGGTCATAGTCTTGGAGAATATAGCGCACTGGTTTGTTCAGGCGCCCTATCTTTTGAAGATGGTATAAAACTCGTCGCAATGAGAGGGCAATTAATGCAGGAGGCTGTGCCGGCCGGCACCGGATCAATGGCGGCAATTTTGGGACTGGAAGATCATCAGGTTGTAAATATTTGTGCCCAGGTTGCCGAAAATGAGGTGGTCTCTGCTGTCAATTTTAATGCGCCCGGCCAAGTGGTCATTGCCGGTAATCTGGCTGCAGTTGAAAGGGCGATGCTTGCAGCAAAAGATACAGGGGCTAAACGCGCGGTATTGTTACCGGTAAGCGTACCCTCTCATTGTGCATTGATGCAATCAGCGGCCGAAAAACTGGATAGATATCTGCAAGATACTGTTATTGATATGCCGAAAATGACACTGATTCATAATGTGGATGTTGCTTCACATAGTGCGCCTGAAGTCATTCGTAATGCATTAAAAGAACAGCTCTATAAGCCGGTGCGCTGGGTCGATACCATTAGGTTCATGCACGATCAGGGTGTTACCCGCTTTATTGAGTGCGGTCCCGGCAAGATATTGATTGGGCTAAACAAGCGTATTGCTAAAGACGCCGAACATTATTCTATATACGACCCTGAAACATTAAATAAAGTATTGGAGCAATTCGATGACTAAACAAATAGCTTTAGTAACAGGTGCCAGTCGTGGTATTGGCAGGGCGATTGCCGAAAAATTGGCTGATGATGGTTTTTTTGTAGTTGGCACTGCGACTTCGGATACCGGTGCAGATTCAATTTCCAGTTATTTAGGCGAAAATGGCATGGGTATTAAACTTGATGTGGCCGATGCCGAATCTATTGCGAAAGTGATTAAAACAGTAAATGATGAATTTGGTGCACCAACAGTCTTAGTCAACAATGCAGGCATCACGCGGGATAATTTGTTGATGCGGATGAAAGATGATGAATGGGATGATATCATTAACACCAATTTGACTTCTGTTTTTCGCATGAGCAAGGCAGTGTTGCGTGGCATGATGAAAGCTAAAATAGGCCGCATTATTAATATTTCCTCCGTGGTCGGTTTTACCGGTAATGCAGGTCAGGCAAATTACGCTGCAGCAAAAGCCGGCATGGTTGGATTTGCTAAATCAATGGCGAAGGAAGTCGGTTCACGCAACATTACAGTTAATACTGTCGCGCCTGGATTTATTGATACCGATATGACCAAGGAATTGAGTAATGACATTAAAAATGCCTTATTGGCATCGATTCCCTTGTCTCGTTTAGGCGAGGCAAAAGAAATTGCCCATACTGTTGCGTTTCTCGCTTCGGCAGGTGCAGGCTATATTACGGGCGAAACCCTTCATGTCAATGGTGGGATGTTTATGCCTTAATATGGTGACATTGTTGTAATATTAAGTATAATTGCCCGGCCGTCTGGATTTGCCGGATACGGGATTTCAGTCAAAACTAATAACAAATACTATTGTAAGTTTCTTAATATTGAAAAACTTGCATTGTTTGAGGATAATAATTATGAGTAACATTGAAGAACGAGTAAAGAAGATTGTTGCAGAGCAATTAGGTGTTAAAGAAGATATCGCTACCGATGCTTCATTTGTTGATGATCTCGGTGCCGATTCTCTGGATACAGTTGAACTCGTTATGGCTCTTGAAGAAGAATTCGAATGCGAAATTCCAGACGATGAGGCTGAAAAAATTACAACAGTTCAGCAAGCTATCGATTACGTGGAAAAAAACGCGTAAGACTGGTTTTTAGTGGATGAGCCTTTGTTCATCCACTGATTAGCACTTCGCAAATGAAGTATACAAAATGTATGCAATTGTCCTGTGGAATTCCGGATGATTTACGTATAGATTATTAATGTTGTTTTAAGACAATCTTTAGGTCACTTCCCCTTCATCCTCATCTTCACTTTTCTTACGGTACATTACATTGAGCAAACGCCGAGTTGTAATAACTGGATTGGGTGCGGTTACGTGCTTAGCCAACACTGTCGCAGAAACCTGGGACGGTATTATCAATAGTAAAAGCGGTATAAGTCCCATTGATTCTTTTGATATCTCACCATTTGCCACCACTTTTGGCGGCGTCATAAGAAATTTTGATATTTCGCAGTATATTCCCGACAGAGATGCCAAACGGATGGATGGTTTTATCCATTATGGTATTGCTGCCGGATGTCAGGCTATTGAAGATTCTGGGTTTGAAGTCACCGAGGCAAATGCTGAACGTATCGGCGTAGCTGTTGGCTCTGGAATTGGGGGCATTACCGGCATTGAAGAATGCCATACAATCTATGAAAAAAGCGGACCGCGCCGAATCTCGCCATTCTTTGTGCCTGGTAACATTATCAACATGATTTCAGGCAATCTTTCAATCAAATACGGCTTAAAAGGGCCTAACTTTGCTATCGTTACAGCTTGTGCTACAGGTACTCATAATATCGGCGATGCTGCTCGCCATATAATCTATGGTGATGCCGATGTGATGATTGCCGGCGGCGCAGAGCGCTGTACAACGTCAGCGACGGCTATGGGAGGATTCGCTTCCGCCAAAGCCTTATCCCGCCGCAATGATGACCCCAAAGCTGCAAGCCGTCCATGGGATAGAGATCGAGATGGCTTTGTATTAAGTGATGGCGCGGGTGTTGTTGTACTTGAAGAACTGGAACATGCCAAAGCCCGTGGCGCAAAAATTTATGCCGAAGTAGCCGGTTATGGGATGAATGCTGATGCGTATCATATAACAACGCCTTCATCCGGCGGTGAAGGTGCTGCGCGGTGTATGACTAATGCATTACGAGATGCCGGGTTAAATGTGGCCGATGTTGATTACATCAATGCACATGGCACATCGACTCCGGCAGGTGATATAGGTGAAACCCATGCAATGAAAGCGGCGCTCGGTGATCATGCCTATAAAGTTGCAATCAGCTCCACAAAATCCATGCTTGGCCATATGTTAGGTGCGGCAGGAGGTATTGAGGCTGTGATCTCGGCTTTAAGTATTCAAAACCAAATTGCCCCGCCAACAATCAACCTGGAAAATCCGGATCCTGAATGCGATCTTGATTATGTGCCTAATACGGCAAGAAATATGAAAATCGATGTAGCCATGTCCAATTCATTTGGTTTTGGCGGCACTAATGGTTCCCTGGTTTTTAAGCGTTACGAATAAGGTAAAGACGCAATTGACGCGTCTCTACTGATGATTCTGGTTAATGGTGAATGCAAGGAGCATATTGAAATATCTGATCGTGGCTTTCAATACGGTGATGGATTATTTGAAACGATTACAGTTACCAATGGACAACCTGTCTTTCTTGATCTGCATTTATATCGATTGGACAGCGGGTGCCGCAAGCTTAATATTCCTTTCCCCGGTACAGAGCTTCTTGCTTTCGAAGCTAAAAAACTTTGTCAACATTCAAGCAAGGCCGTTCTTAAGTTGATACTCACCCGGGGTTCAGGTGGGCGAGGTTATCGCCAGCCTGATGTGATTCAGACTACCCGTGTATTAAGTTTACATCCCTTTCCCGATTATCCTGACATCTACAAAGCGCAGGGTATAGCCGCCCGGTTTTGCGATACCCGTTTAGGGTTGAATCCGGGGTTAGCGGGTATTAAACATCTGAACCGGCTTGAACAAATTCTGGCGCGGGCTGAGTGGACGGATCCTGGTATTCAGGAGGGCATTATGCTCGATATGAATGAACATGTTATTGAAGGAACAATGACTAATCTTTTCTACGTTAAAAATGATACGCTTTATACCTCATCACTTGCGCTATCCGGTGTTGCCGGTATTATCCGAGGTATTATCATGAAGCTGTCTTCTGATCATGACCTTTCTGCTATAGAGCACACATTTACGAAAGATGAACTGTTATCGGCTGATGAGGTTTTTGTCTGTAATTCGATTGTAACTATCTGGCCTATCAAGCAAATCGCATCAATCTATTTTCCAGTAGGCGAAAGAACCAAACAGTTACAAACTTGGCTCACTCAATTCCAAAATGAGACGATTAACCGTGGCCACTAAAATAATCGTTTCTGTGTTGTTGACGTTAATTGTCGCATGTGGCTGGGCGTGGCGAGACTTTCAAAATGCTTTACACGCACCGGCAGTGGCCGGTAATCCGGTTATTATAGAAATCAGCAAGGGTGACTCATTTAATCAAATAACCGGTAAGTTACAAGCCCAAAACGTAAACTTTAAACCGTTCTGGTTTAAATTCATGGCAGTTCGGGAAAAGGCGTTCAAAAAACTAAAAACTGGAGAATACGAGTTAGCACCTGGTTTAACGCTACCCGAAATATTGGCCCTGTTTGTGCAAGGAAAAACCAAGCAGTATGCAATTACTTTTCCGGAAGGTTGGAATTTTAAAGAAATACTGCAGGAGGTTGAGAATAATCCTAATATTGAACACACGCTTCAGAAGGCAGAAGGTGCATTAGCTGGTCTCTTCTGCCCTCCGTTCTCTATTCTTTGTAATCCTGAAGGGTTGTTTTTTCCTGACACCTATTTTTTTGAAAAACATACCTCTGATATTGCCTTATTAAGAAGAGCTTACGATAAAATGCAGTTAGTATTGAAGGATGAGTGGGGCCAAAAAGCTGAGGCTCTGCCCTTCAAAACGCCTTATGAAGCCTTGATATTAGCTTCAATTATAGAGAAAGAAACCGGGGTGGTTGCTGAAAGACCCCAAATAGCGGGCGTATTTATACGCAGACTTCAAACAGGCATGTTGCTGCAAACCGACCCAACGGTCATTTATGGCATGGGTGAAAATTATCAGGGTAATATTGGTTATAAAGATTTAAAAACAGCGACGCCTTACAATACTTATGTCAATAGCGGCTTACCGCCAACTCCGATTGCCATGCCTGGACGTGATGCTATTTATGCAGCCCTGCACCCTGATAATAGCAAAACCCGGTATTTTGTGGGCCGTGGGGACGGTACTCATGAGTTTTCTGCTACATTAAAAGATCATAATATCGCGGTTGATAACTTTCAAAGGAAGAAAAAATGATCAGAGGCAAGTTTATCACACTGGAAGGTGGTGAAGGGGTCGGCAAGACCACTAACTTGGTGTTTATACGGGAATACTTACAACAGCATAACATACCTGTTGTTATGACTCGCGAGCCGGGGGGCACAGTTGTGGCTGAAAAAATACGCCATTTATTGCTAGACAAGGACAGTGAAACAATTTCAGAGCAAGCAGAATTATTGTTGATTTTTGCCGCCAGGGCCCAGCATATCAAGCATGTCATTGAACCCGCTTTAGCTTTGGGAGAATGGGTTGTTTGTGATCGCTTTACCGATGCCACATACGCTTATCAAGGCGGGGGTCGAAATATGCGCATTAGCACTATAGAATGGCTGGAAAATCTGGTACAGGGCAATCTAAGACCTGATTTGACGTTGTTACTGGATGCTCCTGTCGAGACAGGTATTGAGCGCGCCAGAGAAAGAGGAACTTTTGATCGTTTTGAATCGGAAAAAATCAGTTTTTTTGAACATGTCAGACGGGCTTATTTATTGCAATTGGAGCTACATCCGGAGCGTATTAAACTAATAAAGGCTAATCAGCCCTTAGTCGATGTGCAAAGGGAACTGATTGATGTTATTCGTATCTTGTTAAGATGAACCTATTACCTTGGCTGCAACAATACTGGGATCATCTGTGCGATTATAGAAGACAAAATCGCGTCCCTCAGGCTTTACTCATTACCGGAAATAAAGGTCTCGGTAAGCAGCATTTAGCCAATCAGTTTGCTTTTTCACTGCTTTGTGCGAAGCCACAAGGCAATGGTTTGAGTTGTGGTCATTGTAACCGTTGTTTATTGCTTAATGCTGAAACACATCCCGATTTTATCCAAATAAGTCCCGATGAGCCGGGAAAAGCCATTACAATCGGACAAATTCGCAGTCTGGTAAATCGTTTGAACCTAAAACCTCAGTTTGAAACCTATCGCGTTGTCATTGTCAATCCTGCCGAGCTTATGAACAATGCAGCGTCTAATGCTTTTCTAAAATGCCTGGAAGAGCCGACAGAGCGGACGATTATCCTTCTAATTACAGATAAACCAGCCCGCTTGCCTGCAACGATTGTCAGCCGCTGCCAGAAACTTGCCGTTGCCAACCCCGATAAAGAAATTGTCCTAGCTTGGCTAAAAAAGCAGAATGTAGAGACGCAGCAGTGTAACATTTATACATTATTGGGCTTGGCGCAGGGTTCGCCCTTACTGGCTCTGAATTATGCCAATGATGGCATGTCAACATTGCGTAATGACTGTTTCAAGGCTTGGGTTGATATAGCAAAACAACGCAGGCATCCAGTCAATATTGCCGAAGACTGGCATAAATTGCCCGAGTCACCCTTAATATTCTGGATAACATCCTGGATTATCGATATGATTAAATGTAATTACCTGATAAAGGCTGACTGGTTATATAATCCTGATCTGAAAGAATTATTGCAAGAGTTGTCGCAACAACTGGAATTGAAAGAGCTTTACAAGTTGTACGATTTAATTCTCATATCCCGGCAACGGCTCAATACCCAAATAAACAAGCATACAATGTTCGAAGAAATTTTAATAAAATGGTTTGAACTAAATTTGAGTAAATTACCATGACAGAATCAGCCCCCAGGCAAGGTATTTTGACACTTTCAATTAAGGATAAGAGTGCTTTATATGCCGCCTACATGCCTTTTGTAGTCAACGGAGGCTTGTTTATTCCCACCAACCGGGACTATGAAATGGGTCAGGAAGTCTTTCTGCTGTTAAATTTAATGGAAGAAACTGAACGGCTACCCATTGTCGGAAAAATAATCTGGATAACACCCTCTCGCTCAGGAAGCTATAGGTCCAGTGGTATTGGCGTGCAGTTTAGCGATCAGGACGGCGGCATTGCGCGAAATAAAA
Source organism: Methylococcales bacterium (assembly GCA_038319065.1). Classification (GTDB taxonomy): domain Bacteria; phylum Pseudomonadota; class Gammaproteobacteria; order Methylococcales; family Methylomonadaceae; genus Methylobacter_C. Next base: position 3,908 of record JBBQCU010000017.1, on the reverse strand, counting down.
TAGAAACCTATCTGGCTGGCGCTTTGGCGTCTGATAGATCAACCCACACCATGTAATTTTCTCATTCATGCTGATTGATTCACATTGCCACCTGGATCGTATTGATCTGAAACCCTATCAAAATGATTTTGCCTGTTTTATGCAGGAAGCAGAAGCTAATCAAATTGAACACCTGTTGTGTATAGCTATTGATCTGGAGTCCTATCCGGCCATGCTGGATTTGGTGGTAGGATTCCAGAAAATATCCGTGACTGTTGGCGTTCATCCAAATGTTCAGGATTGCCAAGATCCGACAATAGACGAACTCATTGCTTTAGGGCAACCCAATAATGTTGTTGGCATAGGGGAGACGGGGCTGGATTATTTTCGTAGTGAAGGTGACCTCAGTTGGCAGCATCAGCGTTTCAGAAACCACATCCGTGCTGCAAAAGCGTTAAAAAAACCTTTGATTATTCATACGCGTGAAGCCAAAAACGATACGTTACGCATCCTGAAAGAAGAGGATGCAAGTGAAGTAGGCGGGGTTATACACTGTTTTACTGAAGATTGGGAATTTGCCCAAAAAGCACTGGATTTAAATTTTTATATTTCTTTTTCCGGTATTGTCACGTTCAACAGTGCCAGGGAAATAAAAGAAGTGGCAAAAAAAGTACCCGCTGACCGGTTTCTAATTGAAACTGATTCACCTTATTTGGCCCCAGTACCCTTTCGGGGTAGACCAAACTATCCAACTTATGTGCGTTATGTAGCAGAACAGATAGCCGATCTGCGTGGAACATCGGTAAATAAAATAGCAGATCTTTCAACTGAAAATTTTTACGCATTGTTTTAACACCCAAGTTTCGGCGTTCAAATCCGAAGAAAAAACATCTCAATCATCCTCATTAACAGCCTTTAAGCAAAAATTAAGGCATCTAAGCGCATTTGTTTGCATAAAGAAATTATTGCAAGACAAACTTAAGTCCGATCAGCATCAAAATAGATGCCAAAACCGGACGCAAAAATCTTTCGGGAATCTTTGCGCTCAGGTGGCTACCTATCCAAATACCTGGCAAAGAACCTATCAACAAGCTGCCTAATAGAACTACATCCACATTGCCTAAACTAAGGTGGCCAATCCCGGCAACAGCGGTAAGCGGAATAGCATGAGCCAAATCAGTACCAACGATTTTCAGCGTAGTCATTCTGGGATAGAGAAATAACAGCGCCACAGTACCCAAAGCCCCTGCGCCCACTGATGAAAGCGTCACCAAAACACCCAGCACCGCGCCAATAAGGACCGTGGCAGGTATTTGCAAGTGCTTGAAGCGTGATGCATTTTCAAGGCTGCTATGTTCATCATCGATAGGCCTAAGTTTAGCCGCTCTATTTAATAACACAGTACGCACTAACAGTGAACAAGCAGTTAATACCAGAGCAATGCCGAGCGTGAACGTGATTGCTCCGGTCGTTTCCTTGCCAATAGTCATCAAATGTTTAAGTACAAATAGCGTAATTACGGAAAAAGGCAAACTGCCCAACGCCAACCAGCCCACGATATTCCAGTCAACCGATCCATGTTTACCGTGATGCACCCACACGCCACCGGTTTTGGTAATAGCGGCAAATAACAGATCCGTGCCTACCGCAACAGCCGGTTTAAATCCAAACAAGAACACCAGCAAAGGCGTCATCAGGGAACCGCCGCCTACGCCAGTAACGCCAACTAATAATCCGACCAGAAAACCCGAAAACGTATATGCCACATTCATTAAAGACATCCTTATGTTTTACTGCATTTAAAAGAGTCTGCACTATAACAGCTAAATAATAACGCTCTCATAATATATTATTCTATATTTATTCGATTTGATTATAAAGAAAGTCCGTAAACGACGATTCAAAGTATCAAGTTAATTCGTGTACATTCCTTAGCTCATTACGTTTCAAGTTACAGATCATGAAGGATAAAAATTTGCTCCTGTAGATTGCCAGTTTCCCCCTCGATAACCCGAAACAAATGGTTGTAATGTACTAACCATTGGTTACGTTCATTGATTTTAACGGTAGCTGTTTTTGGATTGAGTCGAATCACCTCGGCGAAGAGTTCATTTGTTTAGTTCTTGAAGAATTGCGTTATAATCGATTGCTGGTTGACAAATTATAAAGTTAATAAATATTTAATGCTTACTGAGAAACTATAACGCTTGCAGTAGATAGAGCCATATAAGGCTAAGCCGTTTGTGGTGAAATGAGCCTTTGGGCTTTGTTCAGGAGAGCTTTGTCGAACCATAAACTGCTTGAATTGATACACTGCACGGATTGCCGCTTTTGTCTCCCTTCCTCTTCGGGAGAGGTTTATGACAGGGGATGGTCAAGAGTGAATATACCCGGTTAAAACAGGTTTATTGTCATTTTTAACGACTGCGCAAGGATGAGGGGAGGAAGAATCGTGTTTTGAACAGAGATGGAGAGCAGCACAGGAGCAGTTGCCTCGGCGTAAAATCGGGTGAATTACAAGCATGCCCGGCTTACAATCTGAGGGGGGAGCGAATCGGGTCATACATTGCCAACTTAGCTTTTAAACTAAGTCGCATTTGCTAGGCAAGCTGTCATGCCGACAGGGATTGCCGGAATCCGGAACATATGGAGGTGCCAATAAGCCTTAGCATATGGATTCACTCGCGGTCTCCGGCTCCGGCAATCCGTGCCGGCATGCCCTTGCTATCCTTAGGTTGGCGCGTATGGCGATCGGGTAAATGGCTGTCCCCTCTCGAATAAAATTCTCTATTTTTCTGGCTTTACAAGATTATAAGCCTTTTGACTACTTTTCCTTGCGGAGTCCGTGGGGTGAAGCTCTGACGGAGCGCGGGCATCACCTTCGGATAAATAGGTAAAAAACATCGGTAGCAATGCGAAAATTGATACAATCAGTATCAAACCTATAATGCCTAATACTAATGCTTTAAGTGGGTTTGCAGAGTCCTCTTCAATATTGTCTGAGTCCGTTGTAGACAGTGGTTGGTCGTTTTTGTTGTTATGTTCGTCTTGGCTTGACATGATATTCACCTCATAACTGATTAAAGTAAAATTGAAATACCACCTTATGCTTTAAACCTTTCCACAAAAAAGTCATTAGTAAAATATTTTTTCTGGCTCTTTTTCGATCATGTGATTGTTCATTATTTTTTTCATGATTGATTAACTTAAGGTGTAACCGGCTTTTTTACCATAGCTTTTATTCTGCTATTCATAGATTTTAACACTGAATATGGATATGTTGGCAATGTTAAAAATACACTTTCAGCAAACTTTAGGGCAGCAACCCTGCACTGGATCGGCCTTTGCATTTCGCAACGCGTCAGTTAATCTATCAAAATCCTGCTGTGGGGTGGTAATGGCGTGTGGTTGTGTCATCGCCGCTTGCATCTGGTGCATTTTATTTGGCCGAAACCGGGTGAGTGCAGTTTTTCCATCACATAAGCGCAGTGGGAGCGGCTGATTGCCGGGGGAGGATTGGCGTCGTTTATCGGCGCTGCCGGCTGCCCATTTACAGGCCTGATTAAGGGTATTTTTGAAGGCTGATAAATGGGTGTTCATTTTAAATAGTGTGAATCATACGTAAACATGGGAACCATATTGATCAATCTTTTCCCAAAACTGTAGGATGATGTGAGTTGAAAGATAATAAATCCTTTCGCGCCCTCTCGTCCCCAGTTGTTTGGGACGGGATTGCAAATCTCGTCCCGCGTAGACATAAATATGTCGGTTATTTATAGGGATTGACCCCAATGTCATTAAGTTAATAAATAAGCCATTGATTTACTTAGCTCTCTTGTAATTACAATAAAAAATTCTGTTTTTCGATTTTGAATTCGACCTGCTATAGCTTCTTCCTCTACGTATGGGCTCTATGGTACAGCCTATGT
>JBBQCU010000016.1:0-17281 GCA_038319065.1 Methylococcales bacterium | reverse complement strand
CACAATGGACGTGGATTGACGCCGCAACGCTTGAGAGCTTTAACGGTGATTCATAATTACGGGCTCAAACATGAAGATGGCACAACGGCCGCAATGCGCTTATTTGGAACCGGACATCCGGATTTGTTTTCCTGGGTACTCTGACAAATGGGCGAGCTTCCGCTTGCTCGAAAGAGCAGGAATCGTGCAATTCGTAACCCTTTGAAATTATTAAATGTCCCGGCTTAAGTGGGAAGCCCGCTTTCATGAAACGCCGCTGCCTGGTTTTAGCTACCGGTTTTTATGAATGGCGACAGACAGAACAAGGCAAACAGGCTTATCACATTACCCGTACAGACCATCACCTTTTTGCGTTTGCCGGATTATGGGAACACTGGGAGCAGGGCGGTGAGACGGTTTATTCCTGCACCATTATTACCACCTCCGCTAATCTATTGATACAGCCCATTCATACAAGAATGCCTCTGATATTGGACCCTCACGATTACCCGCATTGGTTAAACCAGCAAGCCACAAAAGACAACCTCCATGCACTATTGACCAGCGATGCTTATGCCGGGATGGCTGCTATCCCGGTCAGTAATTGGGTGAATAACCCGCGACATGATGACGTCAATTGTATTAAGCCTATATCGACATAGCTGTTCCTGGATGTTTGTTGGGCGCTACCCGCATTTGACACTCGCCAACTCCCGCCAATTCGTCGTATAGCGCGGTGAAATCCGTTCCGCTTTCGCCTTCCAGGTCTTATCAAAACCGGTGGCTGCTACTGAAATAGCCTTAGGGAAACGCCGGTTGATCTGATCGACAACCTTCATTAACGGACGGTTGTCCGCAGGCAAGCCGTTATCGGCAAAATCGAACAATTCCATTTGGCCAGGCGATGATTCCGGCTGAAGTTGGCTCAGTTGAACGCCACATTTGTGGTAGCCGTAGCCAGCTTTGAATAGCTCTTTTAGCAAGCGGTTGGCCATGGTGATGATAGCGCGGGTGTCCTGGGTGGCGGCATCCAGCTTTACGCTGGCTGTACGCTGATATTGCGGCTCGTTCGGGTTAAACGGGTTGGTTCTGATAAAAATTGTGATACAGGCGGTCAACGACTGTTGTCTTCTGAGCTTTTCGGCGGCCCGGCTGCAAAACTCAGATAAAGCGGCGGACAGTTCGGGATACTGCGTTAAGCGACGACTAAAACTGCGGGAACAGACGATCTCTTGTTTATTCGGCGCACTCTCTTCCAGTTCCAAACAAGGGATGCCGTTCAGTTCCATCACGGTTCTGGCCACCACAATAGTCAACTGGGATTGCATGCGTTGGCTGGGTTGAGTCGCCAAGTCCCAAACGGTATGGATACCCATCTGATTCAGCTTGGCGGTAGTGCGCGAACCGATGCCCCACACCTCGCCGACCGGCACGATCCGCATCAGCTTTTCCCGGCGTACAGGGTCTGACAAATCCAGTACGCCGCCGGTCTTTTGCCACTTTTTAGCGGCGAAATTAGCCAGTTTAGCAAGGGTTTTAGTCGGCCCCATACCGACACAGACCGGAATGCCGGTGGACCGGACGACGGCCTTTCTGATTTGATGACCGTAAGCAATGGGGTCATTGTGGCAAACGCCGGTCAAATCCAGGAACGCCTCATCAACCGAATACGTCTCAAAACAAGGAGCGTATTCTTCTAAAGTCGACATCACTCTCGATGACATATCGGCATAGTAGGAATAGTTCGAGGAGAGCAGTTGGATGTGGTGTTGCTTGACCAAGTGCTGAATCTGGAAAACCGGCACACCCATTTTGACCCCTAATTTTTTAATTTCAGCACTGCGGGCGACCACACAGCCGTCGTTATTACTGAGCACCGCCACCGGTTTGCCAATCAGATCAGGCCGAAACACGCGCTCGCAAGAAACGTAAAAATTGTTGCAATCGACCAGGGCGATGAGCGGTTGCATTACAGTGGATGAATAACGTTGGTGACCACGCCCCAGATTACCAATTCCAGTTCATCGTGGAGGACAATATTGGTATAGGCGGGGTTTTCCGCTTTCAGTTGCCATTGCTCGTTATTGCGTTCCAGGCGCTTTACCGTCAGTTCGCCGTTCAACGCACAAATGACGATCTTCCCTGGCACCGGTTCGATGGATCGATCCACGACCAGAATATCGTTAGGATGAATGCCGGCACCAAGCATGGATTCACCCTGAGCGCGAACAAAGAAGGTGGCGGCGGGCTTTTGGACCAGCAATTCATTCAAATCCAGGGTTTTCTCGACATAATCATCGGCAGGCGAGGGGAAACCGGCCGCAACTTTGCCGCTGAACAAGGGCAGAGGCAGCACACGCGGTAGCGGGGTCGGCCATAGTAAAGTAAAAGCAGTCGTTGACATAGTGGCTAGGTATGGGTGGGGGAGGGCGAAGAGCAGAAAAGAATGTATTTAATGTTCTCCTTTTGTTCTCTTTTAGTTGCATTCTAATGTAATTTTGTTAAGCTTACAAAAAATTTAAGCGCAACGAGAGGCCACACAACGAATGGATGTCTTAACCCGGCGACAACGGGAAATTTTCAATTTTCTTCGCGACAACAGCGCGGGTTTTGCTTATCCGCCTAGCCTGGATCAGCTCTGTGCGGCGCTGGGCGTGGCCTCGCGCGGGTCGTTGTACAAGCACATCATGGCCCTGGTTGAGGCGGGTCTGGTGGAGCCTTTCATGGGCAAGAAAAAGGGCGGTGTTCGCCTGACCGCTCAAGCGCAGAGTGATGATTCCACTTTTGAACAGGGCTTACCTTTTATCGGAGCAATCGCCGCAGGTAAGCCGATTGAAGCCGTAGCAACCATCCGCTACATGACCGTACCCGATGCACTGAAAACCGATAAGCCCTGCTATGTGTTGCAGGTTAAAGGTGACTCCATGATCGAGGCCGGTATTTTTGATGGTGACTGGGTGGTTATCGAGCAACGTGATTATGCGAGTAACGGCGAGATAGTGGTCGCCTTAATCGAGAACGCCGAAGCCACACTCAAATACATTGAACAGACCGCAGAGCAGGTGTTACTGCTTCCAGCCAATGCCAACATGACAGCGCTGTCCTACCAGCCTGAGCAGGTTGCAATACAGGGCGTGTTAGTCGGACAAATGCGCAGTTATCGATCCCATTAACCACCGTTATTTAAACGAGGAGAGTGACCATGCAGCAAAAAATTCACATGCACGATCAAGTCTTCAACAAAGTTGAAGACATCATGAATCATTACAAGAGAAAGCCTATAGAGGGTTTAATGCGGTTATTGAAGCAGTTTATGAAACAGTCACCGGTGATTTGAAGCCGCCTGGATTCGGGATAACACCATTAAAAATAGCGCACGATGATAACGTTGATACGTCATCGATCTTCTCGGTTTTTCTTATCCCTTATTTAAGTTGTTGTTCTTATTTTAACTAACGCTCGCAATAGCAGTAACGACAATGTTATTTTTCTCCAATCAGTTTTTTAATGTTGTCTTTACTCATAGTAGACATTGTTATTTTTTTAATTTCTTTTGCTTTGAGTTCAAACGAATTGACTTTGCAAAGCTCAATCAGAGTTGTAATAATTACTTTATCAATATTTAGTAAAAATTCTTTTAATGTAAGTTTTTTGACTTTAATCGCCTCGATACCACCTTTTTCTTTTTCAGTGTGAACCAAATCCATCCTCACAAATATGCTGAATGCTTTATTGACATCTGTTTTTGATAGCTGACCGTCAATCTTATGCGCAGCAGTAAATACCGCATCTTTCAATAGCGCTAGTTCTGAGTAGGTGCCTTTAATCGAGCTAGCTTGCTTGTAAATTGTTTTTATTCTATCTGCGCTAATTAACCGCATGTTATGCTTGTTAAGCATACTTGAATAATATTCAGCAGATGCTTGTTTTTGATCTTCTGCTTTTATTTTTGATTGAGATCCTTCTAAGATCGCATAATTGACCGTACCAATCTTTGACAGTTTTACTCCTGCAATTGCGGTCAAAAATTCGGTAAACGTTTTGAAACCTAATTTGCTTTCATCAAATCCACCGAACTTGGCAATGAGTGCAACTTTTAGCTGTGACGTGTTTACAGCACCTTGGGCCTCTTTTAAGAACTTAACGACCAGTGCATTCACATCTTTGAGTTGTTGCGAAGTATCAACTACGGAAACATTGGGTGATGTTGGAATAGAGATTTGCGCAGCTGCATTGTCTGTTGCCAGCAATTGTTGTCGGCATTCAACATATTCATCAGTATAAATGAAGCGACTGCATGAGGTTTTGACACATTCACTCAGTGTAGAGCTACGTCCAACTCCGATTACTTCTTTATCCATTTCTCTTAAGCGACGGAACACTGGGCTAAAATCAGAATCTCCTGTTACCAACACAAAACAGTTGATGTTCGGCAGTTGCCAAGCGCATTCAATAACATCCACTGTCATCTGAATATCAGCTGTGTTTTTGCCAGTGATTGGATGATAGCAATGTATTAGCTCGAAACCCTGTTGATTGATTGCTGCTTGATGCATGGCAAGTTGTGGACGACTCCATACACCGTATGCTCGCCGGACAATAATCTGTCCTAGTTGTATCAACTCATCAATCAACGACGTAATGCCGTCATGCTTAATCCAGCTTGTGACATTTTCAGCATCGACAAACACCGCGATCCTATTTTCTTTCATCGTAGTTATTTATTTTTGTAAGAATTGAAGTAATTTTAGACTTTAATTTGAGCTTGGCAGACAATTTTAAGGTGATCTGTAATTGTTGAGGCCTGCAAAGTATGTTTGAACGGAAGCGCAGAAAGTTGTAGAAGTTAGGCGTCGAAATAATGTTCATTAAACAGTTGTTTTATGAACCTGGGTTTCGGGTGTGATCGGTTAGGATAAGTAGGGGTTATGTTAAATTCGCCTTTGTCGGGTGTAATTTAGACGGCTTAGGTACTATCCAATTTTAAGTTTTCATCTTTTTGTCTACTTTTTGGCTATTTTAAGACTGCTGGAAGCTTCGCCAATGCTATACTTTGGCTTTTCATGATTGAGGGGGCGAAAATGGGCGATTGGTCAGATTATTTTGAGGATTTTCCAGAAATGAATCCAGCAAATGAAATAGAGGGGATTTACTATCCTCCTAATAGCCGTGAACGTGAAGAGAAGGAATTACAGATAGCATTACGAAAAGCCAATCAACGGATAGGTTTACGTAAACCACCTACTACCAAAACGAAGTAATGAAATTTAGCCCCTTAATTGGGGCATTTTTTGCTTTATCAATTTGCATAATCAAACGTAAGCCTGACATATTTCATCCTAAAAATTATGCTTTTGTTGGGTTGGTGCGTGCGCTAGTCATTTTTAACTGTGTTTGGTTACCTGAACGCCAGGGCAAGTGATCGCCTGTAAATAATGTAGGCTGGCGTCTCGCCCTCTTGTGGCTCTGCGACTAGACACTTTGAACCCAAAGGTCTGATGTTTAAAACCATTCCACAGTAACGGCGCAGCTTTCGGCGGCATCGAAATACCTAAACATTAGACAAAAAGATGAACGTCCCATAAGCCTCTTATTTATGTCCAACAAATGGAGGCTTAATGGACAGGTTCCTAAAACCCTATTTTGCACTCCATTCTTAAGCTTTAAGTGTTAAGATTCCGGTAAATTTATCTATATAAAGAAACTGTTAATGAATCAACGCATTGGATACGTTCGCTAGTTGCACCATAAGCTATACCCGGTCGATGCGATATTGCTCGAAGGCGAACCCAGGCCATTAAAAGCACGCATCCAACATCCAATTAGTTTATGATTTAAGGTAAGAATCATTAACCGACCTTATTCACGGCGGTTACACGGATTTTTCACCTCGCCACCCGTTGCTGGTGGACAGATCAAAACAAAAAACTTCATAATGGCCATTAAAAAATCCGAGCTTTATTCCTCACTCTGGTCCGGTTGCGATGAACTTCGCGGCGGCATGGATGCCAGCCAGTATAAGGACTATGTCTTGGTACTGTTGTTCATTAAATACGTCAGTGACAAATACGCTGGTGTTCCTTACGCACCGATCACCGTACCCGAAGGTGCCAGCTTCAAGGACATGGTTGCCCTTAAGGGTAAGCCTGACATTGGCGACCAGATCAACAAGAAGATCATCGCACCGCTGGCCAATGCCAATAAGCTGTCGGACATGCCGGACTTTAATGATCCAAGCAAGCTGGGCAGCGGCTCTGAGATTGTCGAGCGCCTCACCAATCTGATTAGCATCTTTGAAAACAAGGCACTCGACTTCAGCAAGAACCGAGCGGAAGGTGATGACATACTGGGTGACGCCTACGAATACCTGATGCGTCATTTCGCCACCGAGAGTGGCAAAAGCAAGGGCCAGTTCTACACGCCCGCCGAAGTCAGCCGTATCATGGCGCAGATCATCGGCATTCGTGATGCGCAGACGACCAATGACACCACCGTTTATGACCCAACCTGTGGTTCCGGATCGCTGCTGCTGAAAGTGGGCGACGAAGCCCACGCCAAGGTCACGCTCTACGGTCAGGAAAAAGACGCGGCTACCTCTGGCCTGGCCCGCATGAACATGATCCTGCACGACAACCCGACGGCCCTGATTAAACAGGGCAACACACTGGCCCATCCGCTTTTTACCAGCGATGACGGTCAGCTCAAAACCTTCGACTATGTGGTCGCCAATCCGCCTTTCAGCGACAAACGCTGGAGCACCGGCATTGATGCGCTCAACGACCCTTACGAGCGCTTCCAACATTTCGGCACGCCACCTGACAAGCAGGGCGATTACGCCTACCTGTTGCACATTGTGCGCTCGCTGAAAAGCACCGGCAAAGGCGCCTGTATTCTGCCGCATGGTGTTTTGTTTCGTGGTAACGCCGAGGCGGACATCCGTCGTAACCTTATCCGCAAGGGCTACATCAAAGGCATCATCGGTCTGCCTGCTAACCTGTTTTACGGTACGGGCATCCCTGCCTGCATCATCGTCATCGACAAGGAAAACGCCCACATCCGTAAGGGCATTTTTATGATTGATGCCAGCAGCGGCTATCTTAAGGATGGCAACAAGAACCGTTTGCGCGATATGGACATTCATCAGATCGTTGACGTCTTTAACAAACGACTGGAGCTTGCCAAATACTCACGAATGGTCAGTGTCGAGGAAATCGAGAAAAACGAATTCAACCTGAACATTCCTCGCTATATCGACAGTCAGCAAGCCGAAGATATTCAGGACATCGAAGGGCATTTGAAGGGAGGCATCCCAAGCGCCGACGTAGATGCTTTACAGTCGTATTGGGATGTTTGCCCGCAACTTAGGGCAACCCTTTTCAAAGCCAACCGCCCAGGCTACCTTGATCTCGCTGTGCCCAAGCAAGCCATTAAGTCTGCCATCTACGAGCATCCCGAATTCGTCAGCTTCATCGAGAGCATGAACTTCTTGTTTGTCGATTGGCAACAGCGTAGCACCGAAACACTCAAGAGCCTGCAAACGGACTGCCACCCCAAAATCATCATCCGCGAACTCGCCGAAGACCTATTGTCCCATTACACAGGCAAGCCGCTGATTGAACAGTATGATGTCTATCAACACATGATGGACTATTGGGCCACGACCATGCAGGATGATTGCTACCTGATTGCCGCCGATGGCTGGAGGGCGACGACTTACCGGATCATTGAGGTCAAGAAAAACAAGGAAGGCAAAACCGTCAAGGAAATAGACAAAGGCTGGACTTGCGACCTGGTTCCCAAGCAGCTCATTGTCAATCGCTACTTCGCTGCACAGCAGGCGGCTATCCGCGAACAGGAGTCAATTCTGGAAAGCGTGACTGCCCAAATAACCGAACTGGAAGAAGAGCATGGCGGAGAAGAAGGTGCCTTTTCCGAACTGGACAAGATCAACAAAGCCAACGTTACCGCCCGACTGAAAGAAATCAAAGGCGACCAGGAGTCCAAGGATGAAGCCGATGCCCTTAATGCTTGGCTGAAACTGAATATACAAGAAACCGATCTCAAAAAAGCCCTGAAAGAAGCCGAGGCTAAACTGGACGCGCTGGCTTATAGCAAATACCCCACGCTCACCGAAGCCGAGATCAAAACGCTGGTCGTGGATGACAAATGGTTGGCCACCATCGCCGCCGCCATCCACGGCGAGATGGATCGCATCAGCCAGGCGCTTACCCGGCGTGTAAAGGAATTGGCGGAACGTTATGAAAGTCCGCTGCCGAAGCTGACTGAAGAAGTAGCAAATCTCAGCGAAAAAGTGGAAGCGCACCTGCAAAAAATGGGGTTTATATGGAACTGACTGCGACTCATGACTATCAGGATTTGCTTGAACAAATTTCCAACACCTACACCCAGGGCCGCATTCTGGCGGTACAGGCCGTCAACGCCCACATCACAGAAACCTATTGGCAGGTCGGGCGTCACATCGTCGAGTTTGAGCAAAACGGCAAGATCAGAGCCGATTACGGCAAAGCGCTAATCACGGGTCTGGCCAAAGACCTTAGCCTACGCCACGGTAAGGGTTTCAGTCGTAGCAATCTCGTCTATATGCGGCTTTTATACCTGCGCTACCCAATAAGTCAGAAGCCTTCTCATCAATTGAGCTGGTCACACTATGTCGAACTGCTCAAGCTTGACGACGAACTGGAACGCAGCTTTTATGAGAAGCAAGCCATTGCCGAACGCTGGTCTGTACCGGAACTCAAGCGGCAAAAAGCGGCTGCGCTCTTTCTGCGCCTGGCTTCAGGCAAGGACAAAGCGGGTATCCTGCAACTTTCCTCGCAAGGTCAAATCGTTGCACAACCCGCCGATTTGCTACGCGAGCCCTATGTGTTCGAGTTTTTAAAAATTCCCGAACCTTATCAGGTTTCGGAAACTCATCTCGAAACCGTGCTGTGCGATCACCTTCAACAATTTCTTCTGGAACTGGGCAAGGGCTTCACCTTCGTTGGTCGACAGTATCGCATCACCTTGGGCAACAGCCACTACAAGGTCGATCTGGTTTTTTACCATCGCATCCTGCGCTGCTTCGTACTCATCGACCTTAAGATCAACGAGGTACAGCATTACGACATTGGTCAGATGAATATGTATCTGGGCTACTTTGCCAGCGAAGAAAACATCGAAGGCGACAACCCGCCCATTGGCATCATTCTCACCAAAAATAAGGACGAGCTACTGGTGGAATACGCCACCTACCAGATGAATAGCCAGCTTTTTGTGCAGAAATATCAGCTCTACCTGCCCGACCGCGAAGCGCTGCGCCACGAACTGGAGATGACTTTGCGGGAGGCAGAGCAATGAGTAACGAACTAAAGTCTGGGTATTTATGCCCGACTGGGTACAAGCAGACCGAGGTTGGGGTGATTCCAGAGGATTGGGAAACGCCAGTGCTTGGGATGCTCTTTTCGTTCAAGAATGGCCTCAACAAAGGTAAGGAGTTCTTCGGCTACGGCACACCGATCGTGAACTATATGGACGTCTATGGACACCCAGGTATTTTTGCGAGTAATCTCAGTGGCCGGGTCGATGTAAATAGACAAGAGCTTGATTCGTTCGAGGTGAAACAGGGCGACGTTTTCTTCACTCGAACATCCGAAACGGTTGCTGAGATCGGCATCGCCGCAGTGCTTCTTGATGTCTCTCCCAACACCGTTTTCAGCGGCTTCATTTTACGTGCGCGCCCTAAGAATGGCAGGGTAAATGACCAGTTCAAAAAATACTGTTTTTCATCAAGTTTAGTCCGAAAGCTGATAACTTCGAAGAGCACTTATACGACACGCGCACTTACCAATGGACGGATTCTTTCTGCAATTACGCTTCCGCTCCCACCTCTCGCCGAACAAGAAGCAATCGCCGAGGTATTGAGCGATGCGGATGCCCTCATCGAATCCCTGGCGCAACTCATTACTAAAAAACGCCACCTCAAACAAGGTGCCATGCAGGAATTGCTCACCGGCAAAAAGCGCCTGCCTGGGTTTAGCGGAGAGTGGGAGACTCGAAAACTCGGCGAAGTCATAACTCATTGTTCCAGTGGCGCAACTCCGTATCGTGGTCGGCCAGAATTCTATAAAGGGGATGTTAAGTGGATCACGAGTGGGGGAGCTTAATTACAACGTCGTTATAGACACCGTTGAAAAAATTTCACAAGAAGCAGTCGTGAAGACAAACCTTAAAATTCACCCCGCTGGCACATTCCTGATGGCTATTACAGGCTTGGAAGCGGCAGGTACTAGAGGAGCATGTGGAATTGTTGGTAGTCCCGCTACGACCAATCAGTCGTGTATGTCTATTTATCCAACCACTGAATTGCTGACAGAATATCTGTATCACTATTATGTATATCGCGGTGACAAATTGGCCCTGGAATATTGTCAGGGCACTAAGCAGCAAAGTTACACTGCAAAGTTGGTAAAAATTCTGCCAATCGATATGCCTCCAACAGTTGACGAACAAAAAACCATTGCCACCATCCTCTCCGACATGGACGCCGAGATCGACGCCCTCGAAACCAAGCTGACAAAAACCCGAGCACTCAAACTGGGCATGATGCACAATCTACTTACGGGGAGAATCAGATTAATTGAGAGTGGTAAATTGAGAATGGAGAGTGGCGGATGACAAACTATCAATTCTGCATTATCAATTCTTTAAGCCGAGGTGACCCATGAACATGACTGAAGAAAGTATGCGTTTTTTGGAAGATCACATTCCCATATTGGCGGATGCCGCTGTGAAGCAGGCATATTGGCAGGCATTGGCAACAGGCAGCAGTGTGCTGGTATCTGAAGAGGGTGCGTTGGTCGAGATATTCCCTGACGGCACTCGAAAAGTACTTAAACAACTGGAGCCGCAAACCGCCGTCACTGCAGGACAACGTTTGGAGTTGTCATGAGTGGCGCTATTCCTCGCTTGCGGATGTTCGCAGGCCCCAATGGTTCTGGCAAAAGCACGATTAACGCAGTGATTCGCCCTGAGTTGTTGGGGGTATATATCAATCCCGATGACATTGAGAAAGCCATTCGTGAACGAGGGGATTTCCTTGATCTGGAAAGTTACGGGGTACGTACCTCGGCGGCTGAGATTCTGACGTTTTTTCAGCAATCGACGTTGTTGGCAAAAGCTGATTTGCTGGATGAAGCCGATGCGTTGCGTTTTAACGATGACAAGCTGAGTTTTTTTGCTGTTTCCGTCAATGCCTACTTTGCTTCGGTGGCTGCGGATTTTATCCGGCAGAAGCTGTTGGAAGCGCGGGTAAGTTTCACCTTTGAGACCGTAATGTCGGCACCCGACAAGGTGGCTTTTTTGCGTAAGGCGCAGCAGTTTGGCTACCGGACTTATTTGTATTACGTTGCCACGGAAGACTCGGACATTAATATCTCGCGGGTTCGCTATCGGGTAAAAATGGGTGGGCATCCGGTACCGGAAGATAAAATAGTCAGCCGCTATTTTCGTTCTTTGGATTTGCTGAAAGAAGCGATTCGTTATTCCAACCGCGCTTATATATTTGATAATTCAGGACAACAACAGGTTTTTGTGGCTGAAATTACCGACGGCCATAGCATGGAGCTAAAAACCGAGCGGATGCCAAACTGGTTTAAACACGCGGTGTTGGACAAGATGGGTGTCAAACCATGAGCACCATCGGCCAAGCCGAACGTGCCACGCAAAATCGCATCATCGCCCTGTTCCGTGACGAACTGGGCTATCGCATCCTCGGCGATTGGACCGACCGCCCTAACAACAGCAACATAGAGGACGGGTTACTCTCTGCCTATCTAACCAAGAACGGCTATAGCCTGACACAGGTCAGTCGAACGCTCGACCGGCTGCACACTGAGGCGGGTAACCCCAATCGCAGCCTGTATGACAACAATAAGGCGGTTTATAGCCTGCTGCACTATGGCGTACCGGTAAAAGCGGCGGCGGACGAGAACACCGAAACGGTTTGGCTGATAAACTGGGAAAATCCTGCGCAAAACGATTTCGCCATTGCTGAGGAAGTGACGCTTAAGGGTAATTACCATCGGCGGCCAGACCTGGTGCTTTACGTCAATGGCATCGCTGTGGGCGTGATCGAGCTGAAGAACAGCCGCGTCTCGATCGGTGATGGTATTCGCCAGAGTATCTCTAACCAGCAACCGGAGTTTAATGCCTGGTTTTTCAGCACGGTGCAATTCATCTTCGCCGGCAATGATTCCCAGGGGCTGCAATATGGGACAATCAACACCGAGGAAAAGTATTTCCTGAAATGGAAAGAAGACGCAGGCCAAGGATGGCCCAGTGTCGCGGGTACCAAGGACGGCACGGGAGCGACCGAGGCGGACAACAGCCGCTTCAAGCTGGATAAATACCTGCTCAAGCTATGTAACAAGGAGCGTCTGATCGAGCTGATGCACGATTTCGTGTTGTTCGATGGCGGCGTGAAAAAGCTGCCACGCGTACACCAATATTTCGGCATCAAAGCGGCGCAGGCGCATGTTCACCGTCGTGAGGGTGGCATCATCTGGCATACCCAGGGCAGCGGCAAAAGCATTGTCATGGTGTTGCTGGCCAAGTGGATTCTGGAGAACCAGCCCAATGCCCGCGTGGTGATCGTCACCGACCGCGACGAACTGGACAAGCAGATCGAAAGCGTTTTTATCGCTGCCGGGCACCCTATCACTCGCACCAGCAGCGGACGCGACCTGATGACGCAGCTCGGTCAGGCCACGCCGCGCTTGCTGTGTTCGCTGGTACACAAGTTCGGCAAAAAGGGCGTAGAGGATTTCGAGCAGTTCATCCAGGAACTGGAAGCACAACCTTGTCAGACGGTGGGTGAGCTTTTCGTGTTCGTGGACGAATGCCATCGCACCCAGAGCGGCAAGCTGCACCGCACAATGAAGGCGCTGATGCCCAATGCGGTGTTTATCGGCTTTACCGGCACGCCATTGCTCAAACAAGACAAAGCCACCAGCCTTGAAGTGTTCGGTGGCTACATCCATACCTACAAGTTCAGCGAAGGCGTGGAGGACGGGGTGGTGCTCGACTTGGTCTATGAGGCGAGGGACATCGACCAGCGGCTCGGCTCGGAAGACAAGATCGACGCCTGGTTTGATGCCAAGACCAAAGGCTTGAATGACTGGCAGAAGGCCGCCCTGCGCGAGCAATGGGGCACCATGCAGAACGTGCTCAGCTCAAAGTCTCGTATGGATAGAGTGGTTGCTGACATCATTTTTGATTTTAGTGTGAAGCCGCGTCTGAGTAACCAGCGCGGCAATGCCATCCTGGTGGCGTCCAGCATCTACGAAGCGTGCAAGTATTTCGATCTGTTTCAGAAGACGGTGTTTAAAGGCAAGTGTGCGGTCGTTACCTCCTACAACCCGCAGGTACAAGACATCACCTTGGAGGATACCGGCGCAAACACGGAAACGGACAAGCAATTCATCTACAACATCTATACCGCGCTGCTGCAAAACGTGGAAGCGTTGCCAGGCAAGTCTAAAACCGAGACCTATGAGGACCACGCCAAGAAGTTGTTCAAGGAGCAACCGGCCAACATGAAGCTTCTGGTGGTGGTGGATAAATTGCTGATCGGCTTTGATGCGCCGAGCTGCACCTATCTCTACATCGATAAAAGAATGCAGGATCATGGCTTGTTCCAGGCCATCTGCCGCACCAACCGGCTCGACGGAGAGGATAAGGACTTCGGCTACATCGTGGACTATAAGGACCTCTTCAAGAAAGTGGAGAACGCCATCGCTGTTTATACCTCTGAATTGGATGACAGCACAGGTGATGGCGATCCGGGGATTCTGCTGCAAGACCGCCTGACTAAAGGCCGGGAAAGATTGGACAATGCGCTGGAAGCCATTGCGATGCTTTGTGAACCGGTGCAGCCGCCCAAGGGGGAGTTGGAGCACATCCATTATTTCTGCGGCAATACTGAGATTCCTGATGATTTGCAGTTACATGAAACGCAACGCGTAGCGCTTTACAAGGCGACGGTTGCTCTGGTGCGTGCCTATGCCAATATCGCAGACGAACTGGACAAAGCCGGTTATAACGGCGTAGAAATTCAGCGCATCAAACAGAAACTTGACGAATATCTCAAGCTGAGGGAAATCATCCGCAATGCCGCTGACGAAAAGCTGGATATGAAAGCCTACGAGGCCGACATGCGGCACCTCATCGATACGTATATCGAAGCTGACGAACCACGGACGATTTCACCCTTCGACAACATGCCGCTGCTGGAACTGATTGTGAAAACCGGCATCGCTAATGCAATCAATAGCCTGCCTAATGGGCTCAAGGGCAACAAGAACGCCATTGCGGAAACTATTGAGAACAACGTCCGCAGCAAGATTATCAAAGAACATCTGAACGACCCGGCCTATTACGACAAGATGTCGGCGCTGCTGGATGAGATCATCGCTATGCGTAAAGCTAATGCTATCGAGTATGAGGAATACCTGAAGCAGATCGCCGAGCTGGCTAAGAAAGTGGAGGCAGGTCAGGCTGAAAGTACACCTGAACAATTAAATACGCCGGGCCCCCGCGCCCTTTATAACAATCTCAGGTCGGGTGCGGCTGAGACATCTGCTGCTTATGGTAATGCAAACAAAGACGATGTGCTGGAATTGACCATCAGGATCGACGAGACCATTAAACAGGTCAGGCCTGACGATTGGCGTGGCGTCCAGGCAAAAGAGCAAGTCATCAAGGCGGCTTTGTATGGGATTTTGCAAGATGTGAGCGAGGTTGAACGCATCTTCTTCATCATTGCTCAGCATAAAGAATACTGATGGTCACGCAGATCCAACTGGGTGATATTGTCGTGGATGTCGCGCAAAAGGACATTAAGAATATTCACCTGAGTGTCTATCCTCCAACGGGTAAAGTGCGCATCTCCGCACCGTTACGGATGGACATCGATACTATCCGCGTGTTTGCCATCACCAAACTCGGCTGGATCAAGAGCCAGCAGAAAAAGTTGCTAGGACAGGAGCGTGAAACACCGCGTGAATACCTCGACTGTGAAAGCCATTACCTTTGGGGAAAGCGCTATCTGCTCAAGGTAGTTGAGAAAGACGCAGCGCCGGAAGTTGAGTTAAAGCACAACAAAATGCTCTTTCAAATTCGCCCTGCAACCACTGATGAAAGAAAGCAAGATATTCTCGAAGCATGGTATCGCGAGAAGCTTAAAGAAGTCGTTCCGGCTTTGATCGCTAAATGGGAGCCGCTTATGGGCGTGAAGGTGGAGAAGTTCTTCGTGCAAAAGATGAAAACGAAGTGGGGCAGTTGTAGTCCTGGCTCCAAGAGCATCCGGCTTAATACCGATCTGGCCAAAAAGCCACCCGAGTGCCTGGAATACATTGTCGTGCATGAGATGACCCACCTACTGGAGCCTACCCATAACGCCCGTTTCATAAGCTTGATGGATCAGTTTATGCCAAAATGGCGGTTCTATAAGGATGAGTTGAATAAGCTACCGGTTAGGCATGAGAATTGGGCTTATTGATAATCAGCCACCGCAGGAAAAACTGATACATCCAGCTTTTTTTGTGATTTTGGACCAGTTACTTTTATAAAAAGTTAGGAAGATAAAAATCCCTACGTAACATTTAGACCTTTCCTAACTTTTTATCCATCAATCTGCAAAACGATTTCGAGCGGCACTGTCGTGATTTGTTCGGGATTAAAAAACAACAATCCGCCTCCACAGCCAAGGCTGAGGCCATTTTCAACGCAATGCTATCCAGAGTGTTATGATAGGTTACCATGCAATGTGTCTCCATACCTAAGGAGTATATGTGTAAATGACGATCGAAAAGGCCAGCTTCAGTTTTTATAACATTACTCAATGCGGATATTTTGCGCGTGGCGAAGAAGAACCCAGCTTTGGAACAATCCAAGAAACTCTTGAGGACTTACAAAATTGGAGCAATGGGAAAAAGCTGATTGAAACGAAAGTTTCCGAGGTTAAAGATTCGGATACGAGCGGCAACACATATTTACTTGACATTCAAACCACGCAACACACTTGGCTTATTACCACATGGAATGAGACTGCATCGACTAATGGACGTGTCGCTTCAGTTCAGGCTGAATCAGATGTTGGAAATGTCACCGTTCATATGAACAGTATTGTCGAGGGCAGTATTCCAGGCTATGCAACTTACTTTTGGGTTATTCCCGAGAGACGGGTTTTCGCAAGCATTCGCTTCCATCATCCATATAGCGCACAAAAACCATTTAGAGCTTACATCAATAAGTTCATGGAATGTTTTGCAAGGCATGTCGTTGTAGGTAACGCCACACCGGAATCAGATTATCCGATATTGGGATATTCAAATACACAAGATGGCGCACCGGGACATTATTATCCGCGGTTTCATACCGAACTTTTGAAAAAACCAGGAAAAAAACAATTCCTGCTGGACAATGCAAACAATATTACGAAAGTGATTCGAAAAGAGGAACTGGATTTATCGCAAGAAGAAATGCTGACTCTGTGGCAGAAGCTGCTTAGACAGGCACACCTGTCTAATCCACAAACGCCTCCAATACGACCACGCATTACTTATGACATTCCGTTTCATCCAACTGTTGACGATATTGAAAGCATGTTTGCAACCTGGGAGGAAGGAGCTGAATCAAATTGGAATGATTTTGGGATAAAAATGCGTAGCAGTCCAGAAATTCATTGGGTAAGTCATGCCCTTGCTAGGATGGAGTTTGACATCAATGTTGAGAGAATAAATGAAGAGATTGTTAGCTCAACATCAATTATCAACGCAGCTTTAGAAAAAAAGCAATATATTTTAGCTTTAGTCACAGCATGAGAAAAATTACAGTAGTGCTCCTATTTCTGCTTCTACTGTCAGTAGTTATTGTAAGCTATATATATGGCAGACAGGTTCCTTTCTCTGAACAATGGCCCCTATTTGAGGCATTGAGAACTACTTCTTCAATTATTTTTGCTGTGGTTGGCGCATGGTTGGCAATTGTTTATCCAGAACGCCTGCGACTTTCTCTTGGCTCACAAAAGGAATCAGGACAAAGCAAATCTACGAATAATATCGGCACCCTTCTTTCGCCAGCAGTCAATTCAATATTCGTTTTATGGCATCCTTCATAGAACACCAAAAGTAGTTGACACTTTTTGACGCAAAAAAATTGACAATAAGCTACCTACCGTCGCCATTAAAAAAAAGCGTGTGCCTTTAAATAGATGAATGGCTAACCGTTTCCTAAATTTAAGAAG